>CAVEOS010000026.1:23317-32025 GCA_963617435.1 Lachnospiraceae bacterium | reverse complement strand
GGAGAGATACTATGGAACGATTCATTTTAAAAAAATTATTGGATTGGAAAAATTCTTATTATCGTAAACCTTTGATTTTAAAAGGTGTACGTCAGGTAGGAAAGACTTGGATTTTAAAAGAATTTGGCAGGCGTTATTACGACAATACAGCTTATTTTAATTTTGATGAGAATGAAGAGTATAAACAGTTTTTTGAGACAACGAAAGATGTTGAACGTATTTTGCAAAATTTGATGTTAGCTAGCGGTCAAAAAATACAGCCAGAGAAGACGCTTATTATTTTTGATGAAGTACAGGACTGTCCGAAAGTTATTAATTCTATGAAATATTTTTGCGAGAATGCTCCACAGTACCATATCGCCTGTGCCGGTTCATTGTTGGGGATTGCTTTGGCAAAGCCGTCTTCTTTTCCAGTCGGAAAGGTTAATTTTATGCAGATTGATCCTATGACTTTTTCAGAATTTTTGCTTGCCAATGGAGATGAAAATCTTGCAACATATTTGGAAACAGTAGATACAATTGAACCAATACCAGATGCATTTTTTAATCCTTTGTATGAAAAATTGAAAATGTATTATGTGACTGGTGGAATGCCTGAGTCTGTTCTTATGTGGACAGAAGCCAGGGATGTTTCTGCTATGCAGGAAGCGTTGTCGGGAATTATTAGTGCGTATGAACGTGATTTTGCAAAGCATCCTAATGTTAACGAATTTCCGAAGATTTCTATGATTTGGAAATCTATACCATCTCAACTGGCAAGAGAAAATAAAAAGTTTATTTATAAAGTTGTAAAAGAGGGGGCAAGAGCCCGCGAGTATGAAGATGCACTGCAGTGGTTGGTAGATGCTCGGCTAGTGCATAAAGTTTATCGCAGTTCTGCTCCTGGACTTCCGATAGCTGCTTATGATGATCTGTCAGCTTTTAAAATCTATTTGGTTGATGTTGGATTACTTCGGCGGTTGGCGCAGCTGGCACCGACCGCTTTTGGAGAAGGAAATCGTTTGTTTACTGAGTTTAAGGGGGCATTAACGGAGAATTTTGTGTTGCAAACTTTGATTACGCAATTTGAAGTAGCTCCACGTTATTGGACACAGACAAATCCCCCATATGAAGTAGATTTCCTGATTCAACGGGAAAATGATATTTTCCCAGTTGAAGTTAAATCTGAGGCAAACACATCAAGTAAGGGTCTTAAGAAGTTTAAGGAGTTGTTCCCTGATAAAGTGAAACTTCGTATACGGTTTTCTTTGGAAAATCTGAAATTAGATAATGATGTACTTAATATTCCATTATTTATGGCTGATCAGGCAGATAGATTGATAGGGTTGGCTTTAGAGAAGCAGAAAAAATAAAATTATATAAGGTTTTCTTAGCAACCTACGGAGCGTAGGTTGACGAAATATTCATAAAACATGTACACTGAGAGCAGCAAATGAGAGAAGGTGACATGCAGTATGGATGCAAAAAGAACAGGGGAATTGATACAGAATCGTAGAAAGAAACTGGAACTGTCACAAAAGCAACTAGCAGAAATGTTGGATATATCACCAAAGACTGTTTCAAAATGGGAAACTGGGCGGGGACTTCCGGACACTGGAATTTTGTTGCCACTATCAGAATGTCTTGGATGCAGTGTAGAAAATTTACTGAAAGGTAGGCCAGATTTTGAGAAAACAGAACAGAATAGTCAACAGCATGATGTGGCACTGAATCGTTGGAAGAAATATGCAAAAAGAAAAAAATACAATCGAGCCATCATGGGACTTGTATTAAGTATCCTGTTTCTCGGAAGTTTGGCTGGTGGAATTATCAGTGCATTTGAAAACCGATCGGCATTATGTGTGCTGTGTGTATGCATTTGCACCGGAAGCGGTATCATCATTAGCATACAACTGATGAGCTTACGAGTCCGGGATTGGAGAAAACAGACACCTGTTGTGACTGAAGGTATGATTCTGGAAAAGAAAATCCGTATTTCCGGTGGCGGAAGTGCAACTGGTTATCCATGTATAGTAGTAAGACTTTACGGTGATGAGAAGAAAACGCTGGATATCAAAGACTGGTCGGTTTACGACAGGATTTTTCCGGGTGATTTGATTGCACTTGCATATCAGGGATTTGTACTGACAGAATGTGAAGTATTAAAGCCGGGGGTACTTGCGCAGGAAGCCGCAGTTCCACATGTGGACAAGGTACAGTTTTTGAAAAAATATGTCAAAACAGTTGCACGCTGGCATCATTATCCGGTGGCAGATTTTTTGCTGGAAAACTATGAAAAACTGACGTTGCGTGTAAATGAAGAATGGGATTTACCGACAGCAGGAACTTCAGGTGAATTACATTGGCATGGAAAATTTATGGACAGCTGGAATGACATAATCTCATAAAAAGTATGGAAGCTAACCGCAGAACCTCTATTTTCCCTATTATTAAACTGGAAATTAACATCACAAAAAACGTCCGTTTTTTCACAGAAAACGACATTGAGATAAGTCGTTGCTTATGGAATAATTATCGCATAGAGATAATAAACTTCATAGGCAGCGGCTTTTTTTATGCAGGAAAAAAGTTTTCGGCATAAAAGTAACCCGCACACAAAACAGGAGGGGAATTTATATGAAAACTATCTATGCAGAGGCTCAGCCGGGTAAAGTAGTCTTAAAGGAAAAAGAGATTTCGGCACCAGGTAAAGGAGAAGTATTACTGAAAGCAAAATACAGCGCAATGAGCCCGGGAACAGAAAACGGACTTCTCGGCGAGCACATCGTACCGCTTCCAACAAGCATTGGATATGCAATGGCAGCAGAAGTTATCGAAGTTGGCGAAGGCGTTGAAGACTTAAAAGTAGGCGATCACGTAGTAGCAACTGTAGAGCATGCTCAGTATGTAGTTACATCTGAATTAAACTGTACACTTTGTCCGGAAGGCGTTGACTTAAAACAGGCAGCATTCTGGAACCTTGGACACACAGGAATGTACGCACTTCGTCGTTCTAATTTACAGATGGGCGAGCCGTGTGCAGTTCTTGGACAGGGATTTGTAGGAGCTATCACAGCACAGTGCGCAAGAATCGCAGGAGCACTTCCAGTTATCGTAACTGATCTGGATGACAACCGTCTGGAAGCAGCAAAGAAAATGGGCGCTGATGTCGTTATTAACTCCAAGACAGATCCGGAAGGATTAGAGCGTGAAGTAGCAAAATTAAACCGTGGCGGACTTCCGGTTATCTTCGAGGCAACCGGCGCAAGAGGACCGTTAATGCAGGCAGCAGAACTTGTTTCTGAGCGTGGACGTGTCGTAATGATCTCTCAGGTACACGGAGAGGCTATGCCTCCGATCGATGATCCGATCATGCAGAAAGGTGCAAGCCTGATTGGTACATATGTAAACTCAAAACCATATAAATTAAGAAGAGCAGACCTGCTGATCGAGGGCGCTTGGCCGCCAGTAATGGGCAAAAAACTGAACCGTTATGTAAACTCTGACTGCTGGACCAGTGATGAGGATATTCAGGTATTCTTAAACCTGATCAAATACGGCAAACTGGATATCACACCGTTGATCAGCCATGAGTTCTCATACAAACAGATTCCGGAAGCATATGCTGAGTATGTATTCCCACATGTAAATCCGGATATGACAGGCGGACTGATCTGCTGGGAAGAATAAAAAAAGTATAAACTTTATAAACAAAATCTAAAAAAACAGCACTTTTTTCACAAAAAGTTGCCTTTAAGATAGGTCAGAGATGTGGCACAATACAAACATCAAGAATGGCTCAGGCAAATGGGGCATAAAGTGATTAAAGGAGGAGAATTGAAAAATGGCTAAAAACAAAAAATTCATGGGCTATGCGGTTCTGTTATGTATCCTCGGAATCGTATTCATGTTCCTGTATTCAGGACTTCAGAATGATCAGATCAATATCATTCAGGCATTCATTACAGAGGATGGCGGTGGATGGAAAGCATCTTCCACACAGCTTCCAATGACAGTTGGTAACTTTATTTGTATTATCTTAACATTCCTTTATGGTACATTATTCATCAAATTTGGTGTTAAGAAACCTTTGATTGTTGTTATGCTGATTACAGCAGTTGCAACAATTGGTATCGCAGCTGCAAACGGACTTGACTGCAACGGTGGTGCAGCATCCGGTAACTATGTATTATTCTTCATCTCATTATTCGTCGTAAGATGTGGATGTATGATCCTTCAGATGGCAGGCTTCATGCTCGTAGCTAACTGGTTCATCAAATTCCGTGGACAGATCATGGGTATCGTAACAATGGGTTCCCCGATCTTCTCCGTAGTTGGTACTGGTGTTATGACAAATGTCATCAAAAATAACTTCGGTGGCGATTACAGACCGTTCTACATCGGAATTGCTGTTCTGATCGTTGTAATCTGCCTGATTGTTGCATTTGGTGTCAAAGATACACCGGAGGAAGCTGGTCTTTACCCGGATGGTGCAGATCATGCTCCGAAATCTGAGTCTAATGATGAGGTTAACCTCACAGTTGGTCAGGTTCTGAAACAGAAAAAAGCTTGGTTACTTATTGTATCCTTTGGTGCATTCCAGTTCATCATCAACGCATGCATGGGCTCCATGGCAATCCGTTACATCACACTTGGTGGTCCGGAACTGTGGGTTGGTCAGGCTGTAAAATGGCTTGGTGTTGGTGCTATCCTTGGTATTCCGATGTCTTATGTATTCGGTTTCTTTGATGACAAATTCGGCTCCGTTAAAGCTTCTATTATCTTAGGACTTTGCGAGTTTATCCCGGTAATCTGTCTGATGCTTCAGGATGGTACATCTACTGGTCTTATGATCGGCTGGGGATTCGGAGTTGCCTGCATGACAGGTGGTGTTCCGACAATGCATCCTTGTATCACATCTTACGTATATGGACGTAAAGAGTATCAGTCAGCAAACCGTATTATCATGGCTATCCAGTTAGTACCATCAGCTGTAGCAGCTATGATGATGACAGTATTGATCCAGTCTGGTAAAGCTACACTGGCTTACGGCATCTTGATCGCAATCATTATCATCGGTCTGATCGCTATGATCCCAATGTTAAAGATGAAAGATGCCAACGCAGCAGACCGTATGTACGCTGACTAATTTAAAAAGATTTATAATCATACATATTAGACATACCGAATATAATATATATGATTACCTATATTGCCTAAACCTATGAACCTATGGAAAAATGACTTCTGCATGTAAATGCGGGGGTCATTTTTCAAAATCAGGAAAAACCTAGTAAGATACTGGGGATGTATGTGAATCAGGAAATATAGTAACTATCCAGAACTCATTCGCAAAATCGCCTTTACAGGCTTTTCTTTTGCGAAGTTACAAATTTATATCCACTCGGGTGGAAGAAAAGGAGAAATGGTATGGATCTTGTAAAAATCAAAGGCGTGCAAAAAAATAAACCTGCACGGGAAGAAAGCAAAAACATGCTGACAATGGCAGACATTATCGAAGGCGTAAATGCCGTATTAAATCCGGGAAAACCGAAGATCAACTGGTTTGCACCGGCGGATGACGCAGTAGCAGCCGTACATATCAAAGATGGAAAATATGATGAAGCTACATCTAATCCGTCCGTAGTATACGGCGGAAAAGTATCTGATGACAAGGTAGAAAACCTGAAAGTTGTAGCATATGAAGGAACCGAGGGTGCCATCTATGCAGAGGGCGCAGGCACAGACGTGACCGTAGATACTGCATACATCAGCCTTGCCGGAGACGGACAGGGAATCGGCGGACCGGCCAGCGGTGCAGCAGCAAAATACAATGCAAAACTGACTATTAAAAATGCAGTGATCGATACAAACGGAAGAACCCGTTACGCAACAGCTGCTGAGGAAGGTTCTGTATTAAAAGTATATGATTCCGTCATCTGTGCACATGGTATTCCGTATGGTGATGATATTGAGAGACCGGACGCTCTGATGTCCACTCCGCCACCAGCACTGGAGATGGATGGAAACACACGTACACATTGTACCATGTCCAATTCCTCCAGCTACTTCTATAATTCAAAAATCATCTGTGACGGATGGGCAGCTCTTTCCACAGAGTCCTCCGAAGGATATGTATACCTTGAGGCAAATGACTGCGATATCGTTTGTACAAAGAGCGGTTACGGCGCATATTCCGATCCGGGATGCCACGACTACTTCAGCGACTGTAACTTTGATATGTCCTGTATGGCAGCAATCCTGGCAGGAAATTCAGATATGACCTTCAATGACTGTACTGCAGACTGTGGTTCTTACTTCGCATTAAGCCACTGCGTAAATGGATGGCAGGAAGAAGTTGCAGAAGTAACAGTAACCGGTGGTGATATCCATACAAAGAAAGAGTGTGTACTGGTTAAGAGCCATAACATTATCGTAGATCTGTGTGATGTAAACATTTCTTCTGATAAAGGTGTTTTAGTTCACTCCATCGTAAATGATGATCCGTGTGCAACAAAAGTTACCAAAGATGTTTATGGTGTAAATGTAATTCTGACAGACATGGATGTCAAAGGTGATCTGATCCATGAAGACACAACCAGAGAGATGTGGGTAATGCTTAACAGCACACAGCTGACAGGTGCGATCCAGCACGCAAACGTTGCATTTGACAAAGGCAGCAAATGGACAGCAACCGCTGATTCTGATGTCGTATTTGTAACAGATGTAGAGCCTGCGCAGATCGACGCACCAGCAGGTGTAACCATTACAGCAAAAGGCGCTGAGGCCGGCAAATTCGCACTGGCAAGCGGTGGAAAATTAATCGTTACAGCGTAAGAAAAAACGGGATTAATACTGGTCAAACCAGTAGAAATATAGTATACTAAAGCTATAGGAAATAAACAGGGAAAATGTCGGAAATTCCGGCACTTTTCCTGTTTAAAGAAAAAATGTATGAGGTGGATGAAATGACAACAAATGTAAAAAAAGTATTGCATGCAGGAATCAGTGTTTACAACATGGAAGAGTCTCTTGAGTGGTACAAAAAGAACCTTGGTTTTGAGGTAGTGAAAGAAGACGGATATGTACCACCACTGAAAGCAAAGATCGTATTCATTGAGAAGGATGGATTCCAGATCGAGTTATTCGAGTATGACGAGCCAAAGAAAATTCCGGAAGATCGTCTGACACCGAATACAGACCTTCAGACTGTCGGAACAAAACATATCGCATTTGCAACAGATGATATGGATGCATTAAAGGCAGGTTTTGTAGAGAATGGTGTTGATATCGCCCATGAAGTCCGTATGGATGGCGAAGCAGTTATGTTTGTCCGTGACTGCAACGGCGTTCTGCTTGAGTTTATTCAGGTTAAATAATGAAAGTTTGTTTTGTTGAAAGTTGTGAGAAATTAAGCGGTGCCCCATTTTGGGGAACCGCTTTTAGTCGTATTTGTCCGTGATAGGAAAGTGCTTTCGAAAACATTGTATAGAGGGATGCCTGTTATACGTGACATAAAGGAAGGTTGAAGATTGAGAAAAAATGAGAGAAGGAAGTAAGCGAAGACTGATTGTTGTTATTATAATAATTATGGTATCGATACTTACTGCGCTGTGTGGTACATTATTTTATGATAGCATGAAAAACAACGAATTGAGACAGACGACGGAAGAAGATGATCAGATTGAGATAGAAGTGGTCTATGCATATCAGAATCCGCAGTGGAACTCTGCGATTGAATCTACGATACGTAATTTTGAAGAACTGTATCCGAATATCAAAGTAAATTATGAGGTAAACTATGGGGACGGTGTGTATGAGGATATTCTGATTAAAAAAATTGCTAGGAATGAACTGGGAGATATTGTGCAGCTCAAGACGCCTGGAATGTACGCAAATAGTGGTATGCTGGGAGAAATTTCCGATGAAGTGACAGATCTGGTAAAATATGCATATGACATAGATGGTAAAATATATGGTGTGGGCGCGGTAGAGTCAACTTCCGGTATTATTTACAATAAAGAAATATTTGAACGGTGCCACCTGGAGGTGCCACAGACCTATGAGGAGTTTTTAAATGTTTGTGAAGTATTGAAGAGACGTGGGATAACGCCAATCGGTGTAGGCGGAAGTGATCTGTGGCATATGGAATACTGGGTGAACCATTTCTTTCGTACGGATGTACTTTCACAAAACGAGAACTGGCTCAGCGAATGTGCGCTTGGAAATGTGGCATGGACAGATGCGGAACCAATAAAAATGCTGACGGATTTAAAAGTCTTATTTGATGCTGGATATGTGAATGAGGACTGGCAGACAACCAGAGACGGAAATTTGTCATATATGATGGCAGAGGGCGAAATTGCAATGATGTATACTGGCCCATGGACGTCTTTTTCCATAAAGAAATTGAATGAAAATATAGAACTTGGGTGGTTCTATGTGCCGAATGAGAAAGGTATAACCTATGCAGGAGATAATCTGGATACTTTTTGGTCTGTGACAAAAGCATGCGAGGATGATCAGGAACGATATGATGCAGCAATGACTTTTTTGAAGTATTTTTATTCTGAAGAAAATTATAACCAGGTTTGCGAGGCAATCTGCGGATTAGCATTAACGAAAGAATGGATAGCAACGACAAGCGTTCCGTTCCAGAATGAGACAGAAAAGGCATTCCGCAGTACAAATAAACAGATCGCAACATATATAGGCGATGAAGATACGCC
>CAVEOS010000026.1:0-23307 GCA_963617435.1 Lachnospiraceae bacterium | reverse complement strand
GAATTGAGTGGAGAACTCTCAGTGGAAGAGACCGCTGTCCATTTGCAGGAATTGTGGGATGCAAGTGAGAAAAGCCAGGAGGAAAATCAATGAGAAAGAAAATTTTTGATACTACCTTCGGAAAACTGACGGTGGCATATGTGGTTTTTGGTATGATTCCGCTCCTTTTTCTGAGTATTCTCTTCTTTTCACGATTTACGGACAGCATCAGAGAAACAATGATACGGAATTATGCACAGATCAACGGATATTTTGCTAGAAACGTAGGCGATATTGTATCTTCCGCAGACGATGCTATGTCAGAATTATATAACTATGAAACAGATCAGGGAGAAAGTCTTGCTGTTGTGCTGAAAGATAACAGCCTGAATGATGGCGAACGTTCTCTGGAAGTGGTAAATGCTTTGAACAATGTTATGTCGCAGAGTAAAAATATTGCATCTACTCGTTTTGTGGATTTTAACGGCAATATTTACAGTGCGTATTACAATCAGGAAAAAACACTGCGCAACGATGCAGCGTATTATACTCAGATGTCGATTATTTCGGAAGAACAGCTGCGGGATCTGAGAGTGCTTGCTACCACAGAGGAGAGTAATATTTGTACCAATACAGATGATTTTATCTTTGTTCTGGTGCGGAATTATATGGATACTACATCGATGGATCGTGCGTATACTACGGCGCTGGGGACACTTTTTACTGATATAAACGTGGATGTGCTTGATGATTTGGTCAATAAAATGGGAGTGGAAAAAGGGAATTTGTATGTCTGCAATCCCAAGGAAAAGCAGTATGTATACAGTCAGGACAGAAAGGATTATCTGGATGGAAGAAATCCGCTCGGTCAAAAAGTGATGTCACATTTGACAGATGACGAAGGATATGAAAAAATAGAGGGTGACTGGGTATTTTATGCAAAGATAACAGGAACAGATGTCTATGCGGTACTTACAGTCAGTGATGCAGAAGCTATGGGTTATTATTTTAGTAATCGCACAATGATGGTGGTTATTCTGTTCTTTTCCTGTATCTTTCTGGTGCTTTTATATGTGATATTTTCTACCAGAATGAGTGAGCCGATTCGGAAAGTGCAGAATGCTATGAAGCAGGTAGAGAGTGGTCAGCTGGATGTGTGTCTGGAAATTAATTCTCATGATGAAATGGAAATCATTGCAGATGGATTTAATAAGATGGTGGAGCGACTAAAGGATTACATTAATCAGGTGTACATAGCCAGGATCTGCCAGAAAGATGCTGAACTGAACGCCTTGAAAATGCAGATTCAGCCGCATTATTTGTATAATACCCTGGACGTGATCCGGATGACGGCACTGGAAGAAAATGATGAAAAGACAGCGGAACTGTTGGAATGCCTGGCGCATCAGCTTCGTTATGTAATGGGAGAGAATACGGATTGCATTGTGCTGAGCGATGAATTACAGGCGTTACGCGAGTATTTTGTTATTATGAAAGTGCGGTATGAAGGACGGATCGGTCTGAATATCCAGGTGTCGGATGAGGACGCTGAACTCTATATTCCGAAACTTTTGCTTCAGCCAGTAGTGGAAAATGCGATCCGTCATGGACTTCGTGAAAAAGATGGTGAGGGGGCAGTGGCTATTCGTGTTGAACGTAAAGAAAATTATCTGGAAATCGTTGTGATGGATGACGGCGTCGGAATGGACGAGGAACAGGTAAGAGTTATGCAGGAGACACTGGATAATCCAGAAATCGGAGTAGCAGATAAAAACGGACGCCTGAGTGTGGGAATGAAAAATGTTTACGACAGAATAAAACTGAATTGCGGTAAGGAATATGGGTTCCGAATTCAAAGCTTCCTCGGAGTTGGTACAATCGTAACCTATCGCCTGCCGATTTGGGAGGAGCCTGAAGATGTGGAAAGTAGTGATCGCGGATGACGAGGGAGTTATCTTACAGGGGTTAAAGAAACTGATTGACTGGAACAGTGTGGATGTAGAACTCGTGGGGGAAGCACGGGACGGACAACAGCTGAAAGAAGTGATTGGACAGACAGATCCTGACATTGTGATTGCAGATATCATGATGCCGCACATGACAGGACTGGAAGTGATCCGCTGGTATAATGAGGCGCATTCTCATGCGAAATTTATTTTTGTCAGTGGCTATCAGGAGTTTACCTATGCAAAAGAAGCACTGAAAAGTGGTGCGGTAGATTATCTGTTGAAGCCGGTTGGACGAAAAGATTTGGAAGATGCGGTGCGTAAGGCCATTCAGAAGCTGGAAGAGCAGAACACCATCGAAATCTTCAAACAAGAAGACGATGAGATGCAGAAACTGTTCCGTGAGATCAACGACGGACAGGGATTTGAGAATGATGAGCTGTATCAGTTGTTTGAAGCGGAAAATATTGACTTTGAGGGGCACTTTTTCGTTGGAATCTGTGTTGGAATCCGGCCGGATGTGGCATCTGATATGGTCCGTGATTCTTTTGAACGGTTCAATCTGCTCCGGTTTTCGATTTATAATCAGATCAGCCAGAAACTGCGTGGAAAAGCTTTTGTGCTTCGTAAGGATGACTGTGCGCTGCATTTGATGGGAGTGCTTCCGTGTGGAGAAGAAGACACGTTTGTAGATACATATATTATGCCGGTAGTACAGCAGGTATCAGAACAGGTTCATACGGATTTGTCGGTTGGTATCGGAATGTATTCTACCGATGCAAAACAGCTGAAAAATGCTTACAAAACAGCAAAGTTTGCCTTTGAACTGTATTACTTTGAAGAGAAGCTGCTGATCGATTTCAGAGAGATCCATAAAGATTACACGGTTTCTTTTGAAGATTATGCAAAGAGTGTGGATGAGGCTTATCATGCAATCATCGCTCATGACGAATCTTATCTGGAAAAAATCGACAAGATCATGGATAATATAGAAGCCATTCATTATGGAAATAAAAATGCTGCGCTTTCCAGAGTTATGAATTTTGCAGCTGAGATTGGAGTGAAATTATTCCAGTATCAGCTCCTGGAAGGCGACTATAATGAGATGCAGGAGAAACTGCAGAAAGATACGGAACAGCGGAAAACATTCCGTGCATTGCGGGGATGCATTCGGGAGTATTATCAGAACCTCTGGATTTTGATGGATAAGAATGGAAAATCCAAAGATAAGGTGATGATCGAGCAGGTCAAAGATTATATCAAAGCACATTATGCCGAGGATATGTCTATTAAGGAACTGGCAGATGTGGCCTGCGTCAGCCAGAATTACTTCAGCGCATTGTTCAAAAAAGAAACTGGTCAGAATTATAAGGCCTATCTAACCTCTATCCGAATGGAAGAAGCTATTAAGCTGCTTCGGACGACGGATCTGAAAACGTATGAGATTGGAGAAAAAGTCGGCTACAATAATGTGCGCCGGTTTGTAGATGCTTTCAAGCAGATTTATAATGCGAGTCCGATGGAATATAAGAAATCTATTCGGGAAGAATAGAGGTCGACCGCAAAATGTAATAAAATAAAAATGAAAAAACGATATTACAGACACGGACAATTTTCTATCTGCGCTGCGCCGCCTATATTCGCCTCCTTCCGTGAACTCGCACGCAAAAACAGCGTGCTCAGACACACTCACGGAGGCGAAGCTATGCTCGCTTCGATGACGAAAATTGCCCTACCGTCTTGTGATATCGTTTTTTCTTTTCCTATTTTAATTACATTTTGCTAAATAGTGGCAACTATAAGCAGATTTGCAATCCCGTCAGGTCATTGCATTGCGTCGGGAAAACTCTGTTATTTAGATTCCCAACGGCCGGAAGCTCCGCATGGAAGTACGAGACCGTTTGAAGACACCGGAAGTCCGATTTCATCAGCTGTTACGATACCGTTGTATTTTTTCATAACGGTTCCGAGCATATAGGCCAGTACTGCAGGCTGAAGTCCTGTGGTATAAGAATTGATCAGGAAGAAAAGCGGATCATCGGAGAGAATCTGTGTACACAGTTTTACCAGTGGGTAAACAGATTCTTCGATTTTCCAGATCTCACCTTTCGGTCCTCTGCCGTAGGATGGCGGATCCATGATAATGGCATCGTAATGATTGCCACGACGGATCTCACGTTCTACAAATTTTACACAGTCGTCCACCAACCAGCGGATCGGTCTGTCACTGAGTCCGGAAGATGCAGCGTTCTCTTTGGCCCACTGAACCATTCCCTTAGAAGCGTCTACATGAGTAACCTGTGCGCCTGCAGCGGCAGCAGCAAGCGTGGCGCCACCGGTATAAGCAAATAAGTTTAATACTTTGATCGGTCTGCCTGCTTTGCGGATCTTGTTACCAAACCAGTCCCAGTTTGCAGCCTGTTCCGGGAATAATCCGGTATGTTTGAAGCTGAATGGCTTTAAGTTAAAGGTCAGGTCGTTATAATGAATGGTCCACTGCTCCGGCAGATCAAAAAATTCCCATTCTCCGCCGCCCTTTTTACTTCTATGGTAATGAGCATTGTGTTTATGCCATCCTTTTTCTGTTTTCGGGGTATCCCAGATGACCTGCGGGTCCGGACGAACCAGGAGATATTTTCCCCATCGCTCCAGCTTCTCACCTTGAGAACAATCAATCACCTGATAATCTTTCCAGTTTTTTGCTATCCACATTGTTTATTTCCCTCACTTTTCTCGATGAATTTATTTCAGTGTAAAATGTGTTTCTTCCTATTATAATGCTATACTTGTTTCGTATAGCTGCATGTCTCTATGATTATAGATGCTTCAGGGACTTTCGTCAAGAAACTATAAATGAGAATAGCGCCCAATATATCAGATGAGAGATGACGCTCACCTCTATAGGTGGTGAGCAACAAGATTGCCGGGGGAATTCTTGAATTAGTGATGAGTATTGGTTATGTAAGGTGGAAGAAAAATGGTATAGCGGTTTGGGAGAGAAACATGCGACTAAGGCGGTAGGAAAATTTTCGTCGTTGGAGCGAGCATAGCCCGCCTCCGGGAGTGTGTTTGAGCCGGCAGCTGGTTTTGCTGGCGGTGAGTTCGCGGGAGGAGGCGGAGATTGGCGGCGCAGCGGAAACAGAAAATTGTCCGTGTCTGGGCGCATGTTTCTCTTCCAAACCGCTCTTAATCAAAATTCCGTGGATGATTTTAGAATGTATTTATAAAAATACAAGAAAAACCCGAATATTTTGAAAAAAATTGAAAAAACTACTTGCAATTCCGAAAGAAATCTCTTATACTAGCTATTGCTGTGACATGATAGCAATGAAGCGCGAGGTTGCTGCCCGAGTGGCAGGTTTTCCGTGGAGCGAATGTCAAGTTAGGAAACTGACGACAAGTCACTGTACTGAAACTGAAGACCATGAAATGGTTGAAAACAACGTGTGTGTAAATGAATGATACACACGGGAGAGTGTACAGTCACCGCTTGTCGTACTAATCAAAAGTGCGAAAAGGAGGCGACTTTTTTTATGGCAAGTCAAGTAATGAGAATCATTCTCAAGGCTTATGACCACGAGATGGTGGATGCATCAGCAAAGAAAATTATCGAAACTGTAAAGAAAAACGGATCACAGGTGAGCGGACCGGTACCACTTCCTACTAAGAAAGAGGTTGTAACAATCTTAAGAGCGGTTCACAAATACAAAGATTCCAGAGAGCAGTTCGAGCAGAGAACACACAAGAGACTGATCGACATCGTAGCACCAACACAGAAAACTGTTGATGCGCTGTCAAGATTAGAGATGCCGGCTGGTGTCAGCATCGACATCAAGATGAAAAACAAATAATTCATCTGATGAAAAGTCTTCCTTATTATAATAGGAAGCAACATGATTAAGGTAAAATCCTGAAGGGTTATATATAGAAGCAGCATTCTTCGAATCCGTTTTAACCCACGTTGCAAAACAACAATGGATTCACATGTTCCGCTTATATATCACTGTTCTAGGATGAGCGCATAAGCGCTCCGCTGTAGAGTAAACAGGAGGTAAATGAGATGAAGAAAGCTATCTTAGCTACAAAAGTCGGAATGACTCAAATCTTCAACGCAGACGGAGTTTTAGTTCCGGTTACTGTATTACAGGCTGGTCCGTGCTACGTTACACAGATCAAAACTGTTGATAACGATGGATACAGCGCTGTACAGGTTGGTTTCGTTGACAAAAAAGAGAAAGTTGTCAGCAAAGATGCCAACGGTAAAAAAGAAATCAGAAACAGACATGGTGTAAACAAAGCAGAGAAAGGTCACTTCGACAAAGCAGGCGTATCTGGTAAGAGATTCGTTCGCGAGTTCAGATTTGACAATGCTGAGGAATACAACCTTGCAGATGTAATCAAAGCTGATATCTTCGCAGAAGGCGACAAGATCGATGCAACAGCAATTTCCAAAGGTAAAGGTTTCCAGGGCGCAATTAAGAGATTTGGCCAGCACAGAGGACCTATGGCTCATGGTTCTAAATTCCATCGTCATCAGGGTTCCAACGGCGCTTGTTCTTCTCCGAGTAAAGTATTCAAAGGAAAAGGCATGCCAGGACACATGGGTAGCGTAAAGGTTACAGTTCAGAACCTTGAGGTTGTTCGTGTAGATGCTGAGAACAATTTACTTTTAGTTAAAGGTTCCGTACCAGGACCGAAGAAATCTTTAGTAACAATCAAGGAAACAGTAAAAGCTTAAGTTTTACTTGATTAGGAAAGGAGGACACACAGATGGCTAACGTATCTGTTTATAATATGGAAGGCAACGAAGTGGGCTCCATGGAACTGAATGACGCAGTTTTCGGTGTAGAAGTTAACGAGCATTTAGTACACATGGCAGTTGTACAGCAGCTTGCAAATAATCGTCAGGGAACTCAGAAAGCAAAAACACGTTCTGAAGTTAGCGGCGGTGGAAGAAAACCTTGGAGACAGAAAGGAACCGGTCATGCAAGACAGGGTTCAACAAGAGCTCCGCAGTGGACAGGTGGTGGAGTAGTATTCGCTCCGGTACCAAGAGATTACTCTTTCAAGATCAACAAAAAAGAGAAAAGAGCAGCTTTAAAATCCGCTCTGACATCCAGAGTAGAGGCTCAGAAATTTGTTGTTTTAGATGAGTTAAAATTAGACGCAATCAAAACAAAAGATTTTGTTAAAGTATTAAATAACTTAAACGTTTCCAAAGCACTTGTTGTTATGGGAAACAAAGATGTAGTTGTTGAGAAATCCGCAGCAAACGTTCCGGATGTTAAAACAACACAGGCTACACTGTTAAACGTATACGATATCCTGAAATATGATACCGTAATCACAACAAAAGCAGCTGTAGAGAAAATCGAGGAGGTATACGCATAATGGCAAACGTTCAGTACTACGATGTAATCCTCAAACCGGTTATTACAGAGAAAAGCATGAATATCATGGCTGACAAAAAATATACTTTCCTGGTTCATCCGGAAGCTAACAAAGCTATGATCAAAGAAGCTGTTGAGAAAATGTTCGACGGCGTTAAAGTTGCAAAAGTTAACACAATGAATTGCGAAGGCAAAACAAAAAGACGTGGAATGACTTTTGGTAAAACTGCTAAAACAAAAAAAGCTATCGTTCAGTTAACAGAGGATAGCAAAGATATCGAGATCTTCGCAGGTCTGTAGACCGAAAGCAACTTAGTGAGATTGAGCGTAAGTGATAATCGAGCTTAGTGCGAGGTCGTTCTTTGAGATTAGCGATTCCGAGTGCTGGCACGAAGGAAGCGGTTAGCGAAAAGAACATCCTTATGAAGATAGGCTAGGCACAGTAAAGTGCGATAATAAAACACAGTATTGAAAGGAGATTCATTATGGGAATCAAAACATATAACCCATATACACCTTCCAGAAGAAACATGACTGGTTCTGACTTCTCTGAGATCACAAAGAGCACTCCTGAGAAATCCTTACTGGTTTCCTTAAGCAAAAATTCTGGACGTAATAATCAGGGTAAAATCACTGTTAGACACCGCGGAGGCGGAGCTAAGAAAAAATACAGAATCATCGATTTCAAAAGAAATAAAGATGGTATTCCGGCAACTGTTATCGGTATCGAGTACGATCCGAACAGAACAGCTAATATTGCTCTGATCAGCTACGCTGATGGTCAGAAAGCATATATCCTTGCACCGGCAGGACTTACAGATGGTATGAAAGTTATGAACGGACCGGAAGCAGAGGTTCGCGTAGGTAACTGCTTACCGCTGGCAAACATCCCAGTTGGTACACAGGTTCACAATATTGAGTTACATCCGGGTAAAGGCGGACAGCTGGTTCGTTCCGCAGGAATGAGCGCACAGCTTATGGCTAAAGAGGGCAAATATGCTACTTTAAGACTTCCGTCCGGAGAGATGAGAATGGTTCCTATTAATTGCCGTGCAACAGTAGGTGTTATCGGAAACGGTGACCACAGCCTGATCAACATCGGTAAAGCAGGACGTAAACGTCACATGGGTATCCGCCCAACAGTACGTGGTTCTGTTATGAACCCGAATGACCATCCACACGGTGGTGGTGAAGGCAAGACAAGTATCGGTCGTCCAGGTCCATGCACACCTTGGGGCAAACCTGCTCTTGGCTTAAAGACAAGAAAGAAAAACAAACAGTCTAACAAACTTATCGTAAGAAGAAGAGACGGTAAAGCAATCAAATAGGAGGTTTAATATGGCTCGTTCATTAAAAAAAGGACCATTTGCTGATGAAAGCTTACTGAAAAAGATTGATGCTATGAACGCTGCAGGAGACAAACAGGTAATCAAAACCTGGTCCCGCCGTTCCACAATCTTCCCGCAGATGGTTGGACATACAATTGCAGTTCATGATGGAAGAAAACATGTGCCTGTATACGTTACAGAAGATATGGTTGGACACAAACTCGGTGAGTTCGTAGCAACCAGAACATACAGAGGACATGGAAAAGACGAAAAGAAATCTAAAGTAAGATAATTTTGGAAGGAGGTTATATCCATGGCAAAAGGACATAGATCCCAAATTAAAAGAGAGAGAAATGCACAGAAAGATACCAGACCTTCAGCAAAATTATCATATGCTAGAATGTCTGTACAGAAAGCTTGCTTCGTACTGGATGCAATCCGTGGCAAAGATGTAAAAACAGCTTTAGCTATCGTAATGTACAATCCAAGATACGCATCAAGCGTTATTGAAAAATTATTAAAATCAGCAATTGCTAATGCTGAGAACAACAACGGAATGAAAGTTGATGACCTTTATGTAGAAGAGTGCTACGCAAATAAAGGACCTACAATGAAGAGAATTCATCCGAGAGCACAGGGTAGAGCTTACAGAATCGAGAAGAGAATGAGCCACATCACAATCGTGCTTAATGAAAGATAGGAGGTAAAACATGGGACAGAAAGTTAATCCTCATGGCTTGAGAGTCGGTGTTATCAAAGACTGGAGTTCTAAATGGTATGCAGAAGGCAATTTTGCAGATCTCTTAGTTGAAGATTACAATATCAGAAAATTTTTAAAGAAAAAATTATACAGCGCAGGAATCGCTAAAATCGAGATCGAGAGAGCTTCTGACCGCGTTAAAGTTATCGTTTACACAGCTAAACCGGGTGTTGTAATCGGTAAAGGCGGAGCTGAGATCGAGAAAGTGAAAAAAGAGCTTCAGAAATATACAGATAAAAAATTAATCGTAGATATCAAAGAAGTTAAGAGACCGGACAAAGACGCTCAGCTCGTTGCAGAGAACATCGCAGCACAGCTTGAGAACCGTGTATCTTTCCGTCGTGCTATGAAATCCTGCATGAGCAGAAGTATGAAAGCTGGCGTTAAAGGTATCAAAACATCTGTTTCCGGACGTCTTGGTGGAGCAGATATGGCTCGTACAGAGTTCTACAGCGAAGGTACTATTCCGCTTCAGACACTGAGAGCTGATATCGACTACGGTTTCGCAGAAGCAGATACAACCTACGGTAAAGTAGGCGTTAAAGTATGGATCTACAAAGGTGAAGTACTTCCGAAAAAGGCAGTGGAAGGGAGCGATAAATAATGTTAATGCCAAAAAGAGTTAAAAGACGTAAACAGTTTCGTGGCACAATGGCTGGTAAAGCGTTAAGAGGCAATAAGATTACAAACGGTGAATACGGTATCGTTGCTCTCGAGCCATGCTGGATCAAATCTAACCAGATTGAGGCAGCCCGTGTTGCCATGACACGTTACATCAAACGTGGTGGTAAAGTTTGGATCAAAATTTTCCCGGACAAACCAGTTACAGCTAAACCGGCTGAGACACGTATGGGTTCCGGAAAAGGTGCTTTGGAATATTGGGTAGCTGTAGTTAAACCGGGTCGCGTATTATTCGAGATCTCCGGTGTGTCTGAAGAAATTGCTCGTGAAGCATTAAGACTTGCAACTCACAAATTACCATGCAAGTGCAAAATCGTTTCCCGTGCAGACTTAGAAGGCGGTGAATAAGAATGAAATCTAGTGAATATTTAAAAGAGTTAAGAACACAGAGCGCTGCTCAGTTACAGGAACAGTTAGTAGCTGCAAAAAAAGAACTTTTCAATCTTAGATTCCAGAACGCAACAAATCAGTTGGACAATACTGGAAGAATCAAAGAAGTTAGAAAAAATATTGCCAGAATTCAGACCGTTATCACTGAGAAAGCGGAGTAATTCCCCTGGCGAGTAACCCATGAAAGGAGAACGCATCGTGGAAGAAAGAAATCTTAGAAAAACACGTGTTGGTAAAGTTGTAAGCGACAAGATGGACAAAACAATCGTTGTAGCTATCCAGGATAATGTAAGACATCCTCTTTACAACAAAATCGTGAAAAAAACTTATAAATTAAAAGCTCATGACGAGAACAATGAATGTGGTATCGGTGATACAGTCAGAGTTATGGAAACAAGACCTTTATCTAAAGATAAAAGATGGAGACTTGTAGAGATTATGGAGAAAGCAAAATAAGAAGGAGGCTGCCAGCATGATTCAACAGGAAAGCAGACTTAGAGTAGCTGATAATACAGGAGCAAAAGAATTACTTTGCATCCGTGTTATGGGCGGTTCTACAAGAAGATATGCTAACATTGGTGATGTTATTGTAGCTACAGTTAAAGATGCAACACCAGGCGGAGTTGTTAAAAAAGGCGACGTTGTTAAAGCTGTAGTTGTTCGTACTAAAAGAGGCGCACGTCGTAAAGACGGTTCCTACATCAAATTTGATGAGAACGCTGCTGTTATCATCAAAGATGACAAAACTCCAAGAGGAACTCGTATTTTTGGACCGGTTGCAAGAGAACTTCGTGAGAAACAGTTCATGAAGATTGTTTCCCTCGCTCCGGAAGTATTATAGGAGGTACCGATTAATGCTGAAAATTAAAAAAGGTGATACAGTTAAAGTAATCGCTGGAAAAGATAAAGACAAAGAAGGCAAAGTAATCGCTGTTAACGCTAAGAAAAACACAGTTACTGTTGAAGGTATCAACATGGTTACAAAACATACAAAACCAAGTATGGCTAACCAGGCAGGTGGTATCGTTCAGCAGGAAGGACCGATCGATATTTCTAACGTTATGTATGTTCATAAAGGAGCAGCTACTCGCGTAGGCTTCAAGATGGACGGCGACAAAAAAGTTCGTTTCGCTAAATCTACTGGCGAAGTGATTGATTAATCAAAGAGAGGAGGTCCATCAAGTTGAGTAGACTGAAAGACACATATCAGAATGAGATCGTAGACGCTATGATCAAAAAATTTGGATATAAAAATATCATGGAAGTGCCGAAACTTGACAAAATTGTTATCAACATGGGTGTTGGTGAGGCAAAAGAGAATGCAAAGATTCTTGAATCCGCTATGAAAGATCTTGAGATCATTGCAGGACAGAAACCAATTACAACAAAAGCTAAGAATTCCATCGCTAACTTCAAAATCAGAGAAGGTATGCCGATCGGATGCAAAGTTACTTTAAGAGGCGAGAAAATGTATGAGTTCCTTGATCGTCTTGTAAACCTTGCATTACCGCGTGTACGTGACTTCCGTGGCGTAAACCCGAATGCATTTGACGGCAGAGGTAACTATGCACTTGGTATCAAAGAGCAGTTAATCTTCCCTGAAATTGAGTATGATAAAGTTGACAAAGTAAGAGGTATGGACATCATCTTCGTTACAACAGCTAACACAGATGAAGAAGCACGTGAATTACTGACAATGTTCAACATGCCATTCGCTAAATAACAGGAGGGGACTTTAATGGCTAAGAAATCAATGAAAATCAAACAGCAGCGTACACCGAAATTCTCTACCAGAGCATATACACGCTGCAATATCTGTGGACGTCCGCATTCTGTATTAAAGAAATATGGTATCTGCAGAGTATGTTTCCGTGAATTAGCTTACAAAGGTGAGATTCCGGGCGTTAAGAAAGCAAGCTGGTAGACCGAAAGCAACTTAGTGAGATCGAGCTGCAAGGCGAAGATTGAACTTAATGCGAGGTCGTTCTGCGAGATTAGCAAAAACGAGCCAATGGCGAAGTTTGAGCTTAGCGAACAGAACTTCTGCATAATAGAGATGATATGTAGAATCTGACACCCGTGGAAAATTCCATGCTAGTTAAATGAAAATATTACAGGAGGAAACACAACATGACAATGAGTGATCCAATCGCAGATATGCTTACAAGAATCCGTAATGCAAATACTGCTAAACATGATACAGTAGATATTCCTTCATCCAAAATGAAAAATGCTATCGCAGAGATTTTATTCAACGAAGGATATATTGCAAAATACGAGATCATTGAAGATGGTAATTTCAAAACAATCCGTGTTACACTGAAATACGGTGCTGATAAAAATGAAAAAATCATCACAGGTATCAAGAGAATCTCCAAACCGGGTCTGCGTGTATATGCAAGCAAAAACGAGATCCCGAAAGTTCTGGGTGGTTTAGGAACAGCAATCCTTTCTACAAACCAGGGCGTTATCACTGACAAAGAAGCTAGAAAACTTCAGGTTGGCGGAGAAGTATTAGCATTTGTTTGGTAGGCCGGAAGCCACTTAGCGAAATCAAGCCTTCGGGCGCAGATTGAGGTTAGTGCGAGGCCCTTCTGGGAGATTAGCAAAAGCAAGCCTTCGGGCGCAGCTTGAGCTTAGCGAGCAGAAGAGTTCTGGAGCCAGAGAGTGGCTTGCAGAACTTCCTTAGCTCTCTGAAAGGGGAACTAAGAGACCGCTTTACAGACAATGCTGTAAGGTGGTACAGATATAAAAACGATCCAAAAGTATAATTCCATCATTAAGGTGGAACATACTGTGTAACAATGCATGTCGGCAGAAGTCGACCAATACAGAATATAGGAGGTACGGGCATGTCACGTATAGGAAGAATGCCAATCGCGATTCCGGACGGAGTAACCGTAACAATCGCAGAAAATAATCAGGTGACTGTAAAAGGTCCTAAAGGAACACTTGAGAGAGTGTTACCTGCAGAGATGGATATCAAACAGAAAGGTTCTGAGATCATTGTAACCAGACCAAATGATTTAAAGAAAATGAAATCTTTACATGGTTTAACAAGAACTCTGATCCACAACATGGTAATCGGTGTAACAGCTGGTTACGAGAAAACACTGGAAGTTAACGGTGTTGGTTACAGAGCATCCAAATCTGGAAACAAACTGACATTAAACCTTGGATATTCTCATCCGGTAGAGATGACTGATCCAGAAGGCTTAGAGGCAGTTGTTGATGGAAACAAAATCATTGTAAAAGGTATCGATAAAGAAAAAGTTGGCCAGTACGCAGCAGAAATCAGAGATAAGAGAAGACCTGAGCCTTACAAAGGAAAAGGTATCAAATATGCTGATGAAGTTATCAGACGTAAAGTTGGTAAGACTGGTAAGAAATAATTGGAGGTGTGACAGGTAATGGTTAGTAAGAAATCAAGAACAGAAGTTCGCGTTAAAAAGCACAGAAGAGTGCGTAATCATTTAGCAGGTACTGCTGAAAGACCACGTTTAGCTGTTTTTAGAAGCAATAATCATATGTACGCCCAGATTATTGATGATACAGTTGGAAATACACTTTGTGCAGCTTCTACAATGGACAAAGATGTAAAAGCAGCTTGTGAGAAAACAAATAACGTAGACGCAGCAGCTCAGGTTGGTACAGCAATCGCTAAGAAGGCACTTGAGAAAGGCATCACAACTGTTGTATTTGACAGAGGTGGTTTCATTTATCAGGGAAAAATTCAGGCATTAGCAGACGCAGCACGTGAAGCTGGATTAAACTTTTAACAAGGAGGAAACAATACATGAAACGTACAATCATTGATCCCAGCCAGTTGGAATTAAATGAAAAAGTGGTATCAATTAAACGTGTAACCAAAGTTGTTAAAGGTGGACGTAACATGCGTTTTACAGCTTTAGTCGTAGTCGGCGATGGCAACGGTCATGTTGGTGCAGGTTTAGGTAAAGCAGCTGAGATTCCGGAAGCAATCCGCAAAGGAAAAGAAGATGCAATGAAGAAACTCATCGAGGTTAAATTAGACGAGAACAACAGTATTACACATGATACAACTGGTAAACATACAGGTGCATCTGTATTATTAAAAAGATCTCCGGAAGGTACTGGAGTTATCGCTGGTGGCCCGGCACGTAACGTGTGCGAGCTCGCTGGTATCAAAAACATCCGTACAAAATCTCTGGGATCCAATAACAAGCAGAACGTTGTACTTGCTACAATCAATGCGCTCAGCCAGTTAAAATCCCCGGAAGAAGTAGCTAGACTTCGCGGTAAATCCGTAGAAGAGATCCTGGGTTAAGGAGGGATATAAGATGGCAGATAAATTAAAAATCACACTTGTGAAATCTACAATCGGTGCAGTTCCGAAACATGTTAAAACAGTTGAAGCTTTAGGTTTAAGAAAAGTAAACAAAACTGTAGAAATGCCGGATAACGCAGCAGTTCGTGGTATGATTCAGCAGGTTAGACATTTAGTAAAAGTAGAAGAAATCTAATAGTAAGGAGGTGCCACGATGGATTTATCAAACTTAAGACCGGCAGAAGGTTCAAAACACAGCGATAACTTCAGAAGAGGCCGTGGACACGGTTCAGGAAATGGTAAGACAGCAGGTAAAGGCCATAAAGGACAGAAAGCTCGTTCCGGAGCTCCAAGACCAGGCTTTGAAGGTGGTCAGATGCCATTATACAGAAGAATCCCGAAACGAGGATTCACTTGCAGAAACTCCAAAGAGATCGTTTCTGTAAATGTATCTGCTCTTGAGAAATTTGAGAACGATACAGTTGTAACTGTAGAGACTCTGATCGAGGCAGGACTTGTTAAAAACCCGAGAGATGGTGTTAAAATCCTTGGAAATGGTGAACTGACAAAGAAACTTACAGTTCAGGCAAACGCTTTCAGTGCATCAGCTAAAGAAAAAATTGAGGCACTTGGCGGAAATGCAGAGGTGATCTAATGCTTGAAACAGTCCGTAACGCATTTAAACTCAAGGAAATCAGAAGTCGTATCATTTATACTATGCTCATGTTGGTAGTGGTGCGAATCGGTACACAGCTTCCGATTCCGGGAGTAAATGGAGACTATTTCTCAGAATGGTTTTCAGGCAATTCAGGCAGCGCTTTCGGATTTTTTGATGCAATTACCGGCGGTTCTTTCGAGAAGATGTCGGTATTTGCATTAAATATTACTCCATATATTACGTCTTCTATCATTATCCAGCTTTTGACAATCGCAATTCCGAAACTGGAAGAGCTGCAGAAAGACGGAGAAGAAGGCCGTAAGAAGATGACTGCGATCACGCGTTATCTTACAGTTGCACTTGCATTAATGGAATCCTTAGCTATGGCAATCGGATTCGGTAAAAGTGGTCTGCTTCTGGAGTATAATGCATTAAATATCATTACAGCTGTTGTAACATTGACAGCTGGATCCACAGTTATCATGTGGATCGGTGAGAGAATTACGGAGAATGGTGTCGGAAATGGTATTTCCATAGTATTGACAATCAATATTATCTCCAGAATTCCGCAGGATCTTACATTATTATTTGAACAGTTTGTAAAAGGAAAAGAAATTGCATTCCAGGTACTGAACCTTGCAATCATCATTGCAATTATCATTGCGGTAACTGTACTGACTGTAACTTTACAGGGTGCTGAGCGGAGAATTCCGGTACAGTACTCCAGAAAAGTGCAGGGAAGAAAGCAGATTGGCGGACAGTCCTCCTATATTCCATTAAAAGTGAATACAGCCGGAGTTATTCCGATCATCTTTGCACAGTCCTTGTTCATGTTCCCTCTGATCATCATGCAGCTGCTTGGTAAATCAGGTGGAAACGGAATTGGCGGTACAATTCTTAAAATGTTAAATCAGTCCAACTGGTGCGATTTCAATGAACCGATTTACTCTATTGGATTAATTGTATACATTGTATTAGTTATTGCATTTGCGTATTTCTATACATCTATTACATTCAATCCGCTGGAAATTGCAGACAATATGAAAAAACAGGGAGGATTTATCCCGGGCATCCGTCCAGGTAAACCGACCAGTGACTATCTGACAAAAATCTTAAACTACATCATTTTTATCGGTGCCGTAGGTCTGGTAATTGTTGCAGTTATTCCAATCTTCTTTGAGGGAGCATTCAATGCATCTATCTCATTTGGTGGAACATCTCTGATCATCATCGTTGGTGTTATCATCGAGACCTTAAAGCAGATCGAATCCCGGATGTTAGTTCGGAATTATAAAGGATTTTTAAACGATTAATGTACAGTTGGAGATACTTGAACTACAGGTATCTCCAATTGTGTTTTACAATAATTTTATAAAAACATATATTTTCAAAAAGCAATCTATCCTGTAAAATGTAGAGAGAGCGATAAGGGACAGCTCAGAAATCGGAGGAGGAAAAAGATGAAAATAATTATGCTAGGGGCACCAGGTGCCGGAAAAGGAACACAGGCAAAGAAAATTTCAGACAAATTTGATATTCCGCATATTTCCACAGGAGATATCTTCCGTGCAAATATCAAAAATGGTACAGAGCTTGGTAAAAAGGCCAAAACATATATGGATGAGGGACTTCTGGTTCCAGATGAACTGACATGTGATCTGGTTGTTGACCGTATTTCTGAGGATGACTGCAAAAACGGATTCATCCTGGATGGTTTTCCAAGAACAATTCCGCAGGCAGAGTGCCTGACAAAAGCATTGAACGAGCGTAATGAGAAAATGGATTACGCCATCAATGTAGATGTTCCGGATGAGAATATCGTAACCAGAATGTCTGGAAGAAGAGCATGCTTAAACTGTGGTGCAACATACCATATCGTAAATATTCCGACAAAGAAACCTGGTATCTGTGACCGCTGCGGAGAGCCGGTTGTTCTTCGTGATGATGACAAACCGGAGACCGTAAAAAAACGTCTCGATGTATATCATGCACAGACAAAACCGCTGATCGACTATTATGGTGATCAGGGTATCTTAAAGGCAGTAGACGGCACTCAGCCGATGGAAACTGTTTTTGAGGAAATCGTGAAAATGTTAGAAGCTTAAGGCTCCAGAATGGAGGATGAGATGTCAGTAACTATTAAATCTGAACGTGAAATTGAGTTGATCCGCAAGTCTTGCCATATCATTGCCAAGATTCATCAGGATCTTGGAAAAGAGCTGAAAGCAGGAATGTCCACCCTGGAAGTAGACAGCATTGCAGAAGATATGATCCGAAGCTATGGCTGCGTACCGAATTTCAAAAATTACGGCGGCTTTCCGGGTTCCGTGTGTGTTTCCATCAATAATGAGGTTGTACACGGTATTCCTTCAGCGAAGAGAATCATCAAAGACGGCGATATCGTAAGTCTTGATATGGGATGCATCTATAAAGGATATCATTCCGATGCTGCAAGAACTCATGCAATCGGTGAAGTTTCAGAAGAAGCCAGGTTATTGATTGAACGTACCAGACAGAGCTTTTTTGAGGGGATCAAATATGCAAAGGCAGGTCATCACTTACATGAGATCTCCAATGCCATCGGTGCATATTGTGAAAAATTCGGATACGGTGTGGTCAGAGATCTGGTAGGACACGGTGTAGGCTGTGAATTACACGAAGATCCGCAGATTCCGAACTTTGTTCAGAAAAGCAGAGGCATCCGTCTGCGTCCGGGTATGACACTGGCCATTGAGCCAATGGTAAATGCCGGACGTTATGATGTAGAATGGACGGATGATGACTGGACTGTTATCACAGAGGATGGTTCTCTGTCTGCTCATTATGAGAATACAATTCTGATCACAGATGGTGAGCCGGAAATTCTGACTCTGACAGAGGATGAGCGCATTCTGATGCAGAACGGAGGACTGGGATGCGAGTAGAACTGGCACTGTCACTGGCGGGACATGATAAGGGACATTATTATGTCATCACCGGGGAAGAGGGCGACTTTGTCTATGTGGCGGATGGTACGCTGAAGCTGTGTGCACAGCCAAAGAAGAAGAACCGCAGACATATCCAGCTGATTCGCAGACTGCCGGCTGAAGTAGAAGAAGTATTCCGGGAAGAAGCGGGCTTGAAGGACCTGACCGTTAAGCGGGCACTCAAACTGTATAAACAGCACATAAATAAGGCAGAATTAAGTTAAATCGAACGAATGTGAGGCTTAGTGCGTGATTCTGGGCAGCGTAAGCTGACATATTCCTCTCAGAATCACTGCACATCTAATCAGAGCCGAGTAGATTTACAGCAGAATAATAACAGGAGGCAAATCAATGTCAAAAGCAGATGTAATTGAAATGACTGGAACCGTTGTAGAGAAACTTCCAAATGCGATGTTTCAGGTAGAACTGGAAAACGGTCATCAGGTACTTGCTCACATCAGTGGTAAGCTGCGTACAAACTTTATCCGTATTTTACCGGGTGATCAGGTGAAAGTAGCACTTTCACCGTATGATCTGACAAAGGGCAGAATTACCTGGAGAGATAAATAGTTTTACAGTTCACTCATCATATGTATTTAGGTAATGATCATGCTTGCATGAGGAATTACCTGAATGCATAATGATGAAGGGAGCGCCTTTTTATGAACAAAAAGAGTAGTCTTAGCCTTCTTGAACAAAAGTTCAAGAAGTATCGCTTGTAAGCGAGTTCTTTTGCGAATGGCGCGAGTGAACTGGAAAATAAACATAAAAAATTTGGAAAAACATGTTGCAATCATGAATACTCCATGCTATAATGCCTAATGACGCTTTTGGAGAACCAAGGGAATATTATGTATATTGCCTGGCTTCTATTCACAAAACGAAAAAGCTTTATAGTATGGAGTTTTTTTGTTTAAGGAAAGGAGGATTTGCTGTGAAGGTAAGATCATCAGTTAAACCTATTTGCGAAAAATGCAAAGTAATTAAAAGAAAAGGAAGCATCAGAATTATCTGTGAAAATCCGAAGCACAAACAGAGACAGGGTTAATCATTCTTTAAATAGATGATGAGAGCAGGTTGGAGACAACGCGAAACTGCTAATCCGTTCCTCCGTGGAGCACTCTGCCACAGAGTACCAATTTGGAACAGGATCTGTTTGAATCAGAAGGGATTACAGCGTCTCCTGAAATTTTCCGGATGTGCGGCTGCAGCAAGATTCCCTCTGAATTTTGCTGTTCATGGCGGAAGATAAAACGACACTGTAATGTTTCTATTATTATAATATATAGAAGCATGAATGAACAGCTGATACAGGTTGTGCACACATTTCAGGCCGGGTAACCCGGAGCTGCATAAAATGTATCGGAATGTAACTAAGAAAACGAAATCATTATGGAGGTGTAAACACACATGGCTCGTATCGCAGGTGTAGATTTACCAAGAGAAAAACGTGTAGAGATTGGCTTGACTTATATTTATGGTATTGGCGTTGCAAGTTCCAATCGTATTCTTGCAGAAGCAAAAGTTGATCCTAATATCCGCTGCAAAGACTTAACAGATGATGATGTTAAGAGAATCAGTGCAGTAATCGATGAGTCTCAGACAGTAGAAGGTGACTTAAGAAGAGAAGTTGCTATGAACATCAAGAGACTTCAGGAGATTGGATGCTATCGTGGTATCCGTCACAGAAAAGGACTTCCGGTTCGTGGTCAGAAAACAAAGACCAACGCTAGAACAAGAAAAGGTCCGAAGAGAACAGTAGCAAACAAGAAAAAATAATGCATTGAGATAGAGAGGTCGTCCTGCGGACAGACCGCAATGCATTTTGACAAAAATCTGTAGAAAGTAGGTTAGTTTAATTATGGCTAAGAAAGTTACAAAGAAAGTGACTAAAAAGCGTGTAAAGAAAAACGTTGAACGTGGACAGGCACATATTCAGTCTTCTTTCAATAATACAATCGTTACATTGACAGACGCTGAAGGCAATGCTTTATCATGGGCAAGTGCCGGTGGTCTTGGATTTAGAGGTTCAAGAAAATCTACTCCTTATGCTGCACAGATGGCAGCAGAGACTGCTACAAAAGCAGCGCTCATTCATGGTCTTAAAACAGTAGACGTATTCGTAAAAGGACCGGGTTCAGGAAGAGAAGCAGCTATCCGTGCTCTTTCCGCAAGCGGCCTTGAAGTAACAAGTATCACAGACGTTACTCCGGTACCTCACAACGGTTGTCGTCCGCCAAAACGTAGAAGAGTCTAATTAGGAGGTGTAGTCTGAGATGGCAGTAAATAGAGTACCTGTTCTTAAAAGATGCAGATCCCTTGGTATGGATCCGATTTATTTAGGAATTGATAAAAAATCAAATAGACAGTCCAAAAGAGCAAACAAGAAGATTTCTGAGTATGGTCTTCAGTTAAGAGAAAAACAGAAAGCAAAATTCATCTACGGAGTTCTGGAGAAACCTTTCCACAACTACTATGAGAAAGCTGATAGAATGAAAGGCATGACTGGTGCAAACCTCATGACAATTCTTGAGAGCAGACTTGACAACGTAGTATTCCGTCTTGGATTAGCTAGAACAAGAAAAGAAGCTAGACAGATCGTTGATCACAAGCATGTGTTAGTAAACGGCAAATGTGTAAACATCCCGTCTTACTTAGTAAAAGCTGGTGACACAATCGAAATCAAAGAGAATGCTAAAAGCTCTCAGAGATATAAAGATATCCTTGAGGTAACAGCAGGTCGTCTCGTTCCGGAATGGCTTGATGTTGATCAGGAGAATCTGAAAGGCGAAGTAAAAGAGTTACCGACACGCGAGATGATCGATGTACCGGTTGACGAGATGCTTATCGTCGAGTTATATTCTAAATAATCATGTAGGCAACGAGCAGTGCCGAATTTGCACAAAAATCAGACGCTTCATGGCATCATGCAGGCGGATGATTTTTGTGTCTTAAAATAAAAGCACTGATTAGTATAAAATTTAAGGAGGGACGTACAGTGTTCGATTTCGAAAAACCAAAAATTGAGATTGCTGAAATTTCAGAAGACAAAAAGTATGGCAAATTTGTCGTAGAGCCGCTCGAAAGAGGTTACGGCATTACTCTTGGTAATTCCCTGAGAAGAATCATGCTTTCTTCATTGCCGGGAGCAGCAGTTAGTCAGGTAAAGATTGATGGTGTTTTACATGAGTTCAGCTCAATCCCAGGTGTTAAAGAGGATGTTACTGAGATCATCATGAACATCAAAAATTTGGCTTTAAAGAATACCAGTCCAACTAATGAATCTAAAGTTGCTTACATTGAATTTGAAGGTGAAGGCGTTGTTACTGCAGCTGATATTCAGGCTGATCCGGATATTCAGATCATGAACCCGGATCTTGTAATTGCTCACTTAAACGGTGGTGTAGATTCCAAGTTATACATGGAACTGACAATTACAAAAGGCCGTGGATATGTAAGCTCAGATAAAAACAAAGGCGAAGATGTACCGATCGGCGTTATCGCTGTAGATGCAATCTACACACCAGTTGATCGTGTAAACCTGACAATTCAGAATACACGTGTAGGTCAGATCACTGACTATGATAAACTTACATTAGATGTTCATACAAACGGAACACTTGAGCCGGATGAGGCTGTCAGCCTTGCTGCAAAAGTATTAAGCGAGCATCTGAATCTCTTCATCGACCTGTCTGAGAATGCTAAGACAGCAGAAGTCATGATCGAGAAAGAAGACAACGCAAAAGAGAAAGTTCTGGAAATGAACATTGATGAGCTTGAATTATCCGTTCGTTCTTATAACTGCCTGAAGAGAGCAGGAATCAACACTGTAGAAGAGTTGACAAACAGAACACCGGAAGACATGATGAAAGTTCGTAATCTTGGACGCAAGTCTTTAGAAGAAGTACTGGCAAAATTAAAAGAGTTAGGCTTACAGCTCAATCAGGGCGAAGAATAATTCTTTTATATAACTCATTAATCGGCAGAGGATATAAGTCCGACGTGCGTTAATCTGTCGTCATTCATGAGTGGAGGAATATCAACAGGGCAGACAGTTGTCTCCCCGCATCACATTCGGTATCTAAGTCCAAAGAGCGTTGCCGGATGAACCACAATAATGGAGGGCTATTAAAATGGCAAAATATCGTAAATTAGGAAGAACATCTTCCCAGAGAAAAGCATTAATCAGAAGTCAGGTAACTGCATTACTTCACAACGGAAGAATCATCACTACAGAGGCTAGAGCTAAAGAAGTTCGTAAAGTCGCTGAAGGTCTGATCGCATCTGCAGTAAAAGAGTGCAATAACTTCGAAGAAGTTACTGTAAAAGCTAAAGTTGCTCGTAAAGACAGCGAAGGCAAAAGAGTAAAAGAAGTTGTAGATGGTAAAAAAGTTACTGTTTATGATGAAGTTGAAAAAACAATCAAGAAAGATATGCCATCCCGTCTTCATGCAAGAAGAGAGATGCTGAAAGTTCTTTACCCTGTAACAGAGACAGGCGCAAAGAAAAAAGATACTAAAGAAGTTGATTTAGTAGATAAATTATTTACAGAGATCGCACCAAAATACAAAGATCGTAACGGTGGATACACAAGAATCGTTAAAATCGGTCTTCGTAAAGGTGACGGAGCAATGGAAGTTGTTCTTGAGTTAGTATAAGATTTACAGAGTACTTCATAGAGTCATACGAAAAGAGATTTTCGTATGGCTCTTTTTATGTTAGAAGGAGCAAAAAAGCTGCATTGTAAAAAGTAGTATTTTTCTAAATTACGAGTAGTTTCGGAACATAAAATGCCAAATATTCATAATGTAAAGCCTTTTTTGTTAAATTATCAAAAAAATTCATCTGGTGAATATTCCCGTGCGGTAACACCGCAAATCCGGCAGACGGGAAACCGTCTGTC
>CAVEOS010000025.1:0-32302 GCA_963617435.1 Lachnospiraceae bacterium | reverse complement strand
GGATGTGGAAATGTAGGATTGGAAAGTAAATTGAATCAGATTGAAAATATTGCGTCTAGCATAGACGAAAAGGTAGATGCTTTAGAAGAGAATACTACGCATAAACCCGTTACGATAAAAGAATCTACAGATAAGCATATTTGGTATATTAAGGATTATGTAGGGAGAAATATAGAGTCTTTTGGATATACATCGTTAGGTGGAGATCGGATGGATAGTTATGGAGATGGGTATTTAGAACTTATATTAGTGGCAGAAAACGGAACATATATAGATATTGATAACGAAGATATGTTAAAGGAGTATGTAGTGACGGAGCAAAATATTGTCCCAAATTCAGAACAGAAGTATACATTTGATGTAGATGAAAATGGAGAAGAATATGGTTTCCCGCTTACACAAACGTATGATCAGATAGTCCTTTCTGTGAAAAAAGTAGGAGATTCTTCTGACAATCAAAGTACATTAACTGAAATTCAACCGTCTCCAGATAAATATACTGAATATATTCGAGATTATGTGGGGAGAAATCTTGCATATTGCGGATATGAGTCGATGGGAGGTGATTTTAGAGATCAGTATGGGCAAACCAATATTCAATTGATCATTATTACATCGGATGGAAGTTATGTAGATATATCTAATGAAGATGAATTAAAAAAATATATTGTAACGGCCCAAGGAGTGTCACCAAATTCGGAATTGAAAATGCAGTATTTAACGGATGAAAATGGAGAGGAATATAGTAATTTAATTGATACTCAGAATATAGAATCGGTTGAATTGTATGTGTCAAAAATAGAACAGTAGAAGGAACTTTAATGTGTTGAAGTGAAAAAACTTGATTTTTCTGTAGGCTCTCATTATAATATTGAAATTAAGAGTTTGTAAAAAAGAATTTTCTAAGGAGGGCCAGAACCATGATAAAATTACATGAAAATGGTGTATATCTGCTCAATGGAACGGAGATTATCGAAGATAATCAGGAGGCTGCAGCATGTCTTGCGGCAAAAACAGGAAAGACAGTAACCGCTGCAGAAGCTGCAACCGGTACAATGGCATATCGTATTTTGAAAGCACACAATACTTCCGGAAATATGGAACAGCTGCAGATTAAATTTGATAAGCTGACATCCCATGATATCACATTTGTCGGTATCATCCAGACAGCCCGTGCGTCAGGACTGGAGAAATTCCCGGTTCCTTATGTGCTGACAAACTGCCACAACAGTCTGTGTGCGGTTGGTGGAACCATCAACGAAGATGACCATATGTTTGGACTGAGCTGTGCAAAGAGATACGGCGGAATCTATGTACCGCCTCATCAGGCAGTTATCCATCAGTTTGCCCGTGAAATGCTTGCAGGCGGCGGCAAAATGATCCTTGGTTCTGACTCCCATACACGTTACGGTGCCCTTGGTACTATGGCTATGGGCGAGGGTGGTCCGGAGCTGGTAAAACAGTTACTGTGCAAAACATACGACATCAAAATGCCGGGTGTAGTAGCAATTTATCTGACCGGTGAACCGATGAAAGGTGTCGGCCCACAGGATGTGGCACTGGCCATCATTGGAGCTGTATTCAAAAACGGTTATGTAAATAATAAAGTGATGGAGTTTGTTGGACCTGGTGTTGCATCCTTAAGCGCAGATTTCCGTATCGGTGTGGATGTTATGACCACAGAGACAACCTGTCTGTCCTCTATCTGGGTTACAGATGAAAAAATTAAAGAATTTTATGATATTCACGGCAGATCCGCAGACTATGCAGAACTGAATCCGGAAGCAGTTGCTTACTATGACGGCTGTGTTGAGGTGAACTTAAGCGAGATCAAACCAATGATCGCAATGCCGTTCCACCCGAGCAATACTTATACCATCGATGAAGTAAACGCAAATCTGGAAGATATTCTGGCTGAAGTTGAGAAAAACGCTCTGGTAAGTCTGGATGGAGCCGTAGAGTATAAATTAAGAGATAAGATCCGCAACGGAAAATTATATGTAGATCAGGGAATCATCGCAGGATGCGCCGGTGGTGGATTTGAAAATATCTGCGCCGCTGCTGACATTCTGAATGGCAAGAGCATCGGTCCGGATGAGTTTACGTTAAGTGTATATCCGGCAAGTATGCCAGTTTACATGGAATTGGTAAAAAATGGTGCGGCAGCTAAGATCATGGCAACAGGTGCGATCATGAAGACTGCATTCTGTGGACCATGTTTCGGAGCAGGTGATACACCGAACAACAACGGATTCAGTATCCGTCATACAACCAGAAACTTCCCGAACCGTGAAGGTTCCAAACTGCAGAACGGACAGATTGCTTCCGTGGCACTGATGGATGCACGTTCCATTGCTGCAACCGCTGCAAACAAAGGCTATCTGACACCTGCAACAGATCTGGATGTAGAATATACAGGACCGAAATATTTCTTCGACAAGACAATTTACGATAATCGTGTATTTGACAGTAAGGGAGTGGCAGATCCGAACGAGGAACTGAAATTCGGACCAAACATCAAAGACTGGCCGGCAATGAGTGCACTGACAGACAATCTGGTTCTGAAAGTGGTATCCGAGATTCACGATCCGGTTACTACAACTGACGAACTGATTCCGTCCGGCGAGACCTCTTCCTACCGTTCCAATCCACTGGCACTGGCTGAGTTTGCCCTGTCCAGAAAGGATCCGGAGTATGTAGGCCGTGCGAAAGAAGTTCAGAAGGCGGAGAAAGCAAGAATCGCCGGTGAGAAACCGACCGAGGCACTTCCGGAGCTTGCACCGGTGATCGAGACCATCAAGACAAAATATCCGGATCTGAACCGTGAGAACTTCGGTATCGGAAGTACGATTTTTGCAGTAAAACCGGGTGACGGTTCTGCCAGAGAGCAGGCTGCTTCCTGCCAGAAAGTATTAGGTGGATGGGCAAATATTGCCAACGAGTACGCAACCAAACGTTACCGTTCCAACCTGATCAACTGGGGTATGCTTCCATTCCTGATTCCAGAAGGAGATCTGCCGTTTGCAAACGGTGATTATCTGTTTGTACCGAATGTGCGTAAAGCCATTGAGGACAAGCTGACAGATATCGAAGCATACGTAGTAAAAGACGGCGAAATGAAACCGTTTACTCTGAAAATGGGTGATCTGACAGAGGATGAGAGAACCATCATTCTGAAAGGCTGCCTGATCAATTATTACAGAGATTAAAGAGAAACTTAAGATTGTATAAACATCTGATAAAGAAAAACGAAAAGAATCCTGGAAACGGGATTCTTTTTGATTTTTTTGTGAACAATTCTGTTATGTGCAGAAAAAGTATGGTATACTTATCTAATCTAATAAAAGGTTTTTTAGAAAGGCAATTTTAGCATGCAGGAAGAAACAAAAAAAGAACATACTGCAACTGAGAAACAATCGGAAAAAAAGAAAGTAAATCTGGATATTCGACCGTATCTGGCGATCGGTCTGACTGCCATTTTGGTAGTTATGGTCTGCATCGCGATCTTCTTTGTGGTACTTCGATTTGACGGATTATTTTCCGGTTTCCAAAAGATCTTACAGAGTCTTCAGGCCATTTTAGTTGGATTGATTGTGGCGTATCTGCTCAATCCGATCATGAAATGGTTTGAACGTTTTTTATATAAAAGAAGCAGACAGAAGTCAAAAGAACTGACACGCAAACAGTGTCAGAAGATCCGGGCAGCATCGGTAGCCTTTGCCATGGCAATCTTTCTGGCCATCATCGTGGTACTGATCTGGCTGATCATTCCGCAATTGGTGGTTTGTATTGAAGATATCGTTACAAGTATGAGCGAGAAAGTTCAGAACTTAACGGATTGGGTAGACCGCCTGACGAAGCAGGACAGCGCTATGGCCGGAAAAGTGGATACGTTTATTGCGGATGCATCAGTATATCTGGAAGACTGGCTGCGTAAAAACGTGCTGCAGCAGTCTGATTTTATTGCAAATATCACGACTGGTGTTTATAACGTGGTAAAAGCTATTTTTAACGTCATTATCGGTTTTATCGTTTCCGTATATGTGCTGATGACCAAGGAAAAATTTATCGGTCAGCTAAAGAAAATTATTTATGCAATTTTCCGCCCGCGTTATGGAAATGTAGTCATGGAAGTAGTCCGAAAAGCAGATGATGTGTTTGGGGGTTTTTTTATCGGAAAGATCATTGATTCCCTGATCATCGGATGTATCTGTTTTGTGGGACTGGCCATTTTACGGATGCCGTATGTAGCGCTGGTCAGCGTGATCGTTGGCGTGACGAATGTCATTCCGTTTTTCGGACCGTATATCGGAGCCATTCCGAGTGCGATCCTGATCTTCCTGGTGGATCCGATGAAAGGGGTATATTTTATTATCTTTATCATCATCCTGCAGCAGGTGGATGGAAACGTCATCGGACCGAAGATCCTTGGAAACACAACGGGACTGAGTCCGTTCTGGGTTATTTTTGCAATTCTGCTGTTTGGCGGAAGCTTTGGGGTCATCGGAATGCTCTTTGGTGTACCGATTTTTGCGGTATTATATTATATCATCAAACGCGTGGTAGAACATGTGTTGAAAAAACGGCGGCTGCCGGAAGGAACCGACGAGTATATCGAACTTGATACGGTAGATACCGTGACAAACGAAGTGAAGATGAAAGCGACGGAGGAGCCAGAAGAGTCGATCCGCAAATATGAGGAATCAGAAGAAAAAGAAAAAAAGTAAATTTTTGAATAAAATAGAAAATACAAACATGAGGTGAAAAACGGTGGATAAGTATGAGTATAAGTTGAAGCTGGAACAGCTTCAGAATCTCGTGGCTGCAGGTGATTATGCCACAGCATCAGAGATCGCAGATACCATCAACTGGCAGAAGGTACGCAGTGTGAACACACTCTGTATGGTCGGTGAAATTTACGAAAAAACAGGAAAATATGAAGCATGCAGAACAGTTTTACTGCAGGCCTATGACCATTCGCCAATCGGCAGAAATATTGTCAGCAAGCTGGCAGAAGTTGCCATTAAGGCGAAAAAGATTGATGAAGCACAGGAATATTACAACGAATTTCTTGAGATTGCCCCGAAGGACAATATGCGTTATGTGCTGGCTTATGAGATTAGCTGTCTGAAAGAGGAACCACTTCCGGTCCACATTGCGATCCTGGAAGATCTGAAAGAACATGAGTACACAGAAAAATGGGCGTATGAGCTGGCGGTTCTGTACGGACAGGCTGAGATGCGTGACAAATGTGTGGAGACTTGTGACGAGCTGATCCTCTGGTTTGGCGATGGTGAGTATGTGGAGAAAGCGCTGGACCTGAAACGGCTGTATCAGCCGCTGACCGCGTCTCAGGAGGAAAAATACAAACAGTTCCGTGAGAAAAAAGGAATGGTGGAGATCAGCATTCCACAGACAACAGAACCGAAGAATGTGATCCATGAGATGGTAAAATCCGCGGAAAACACGGTGACAGCAAGTAAGTTCAACACTTCCAATCTGGAGGAAGAACTGGCAAAAAGTATGAAACAGATCATGAATGCCACAGAGAAAGAAACCGTTGCTGACACGATGGAAAGCATCAAGAAAATCGTCAGCGATATTCCGTATTTGAATGGAGAACATGAAGAAGATGTGGAACCGGCATTTGATCAGGAAAAAATCAATGCGCAGGTTGATAAATCACTGAAAAAAGATTTTAAAGAGCTTCTGAGCGAGACAGAGCAGGCCAAAAAAGAGGAGCAGCCGAAAAAAGAGATTCCGGTTGTAGTAAAAGCATCTGAGAAAAAGACTGCTGAGGAAGAGACAGCAGAGCAGGTTGCTTCCGCACAGGCAAGTATCGAGGAGATACTGGCAGACTGGAAGAAGACAAAACGCGCAGCAGAAGTTGCAATCGCAGCAGCAGAGCAGAAGAAGCTTGAGATGGCAAAAGAAAACGCGCTCATCGAGGCTGGTCAGATCATGGAACGTCTGAAAACCCTGATCCCGATTCTGGATGCAACTCCGGGAGAAGATATTCCGACACCGGAAGAAACTACAGTTGCAGCAGCACTTGCTTCCGATGAGACATTTGCGGAAGATGACAGCGAAGAAGCAGAAGAAGCTGCAGAGGCAGGATCTGAGAGTGAGGACACTCAGGATGATGCAGAGGCAGTAGAGTCAGCAGAAACTCAGACAATGACTGAGAAAAAGGCAGAAGCTGCAGCTGAGTCAGAAGAAAGTCAGAAAGCAGAGGAAGCTGAGCCGGAGACAACGGAAGAAGTTTCAGAAGCGACAGAAAAAGCAATTGAAACATCCGAAGTAGAAGAAAACGTATCAAATGATGAGGAAGAATCAGCAGTAAATACTTCTTCTGAGGAAAAGACAGAGTCAGCAGATAAACCGGACGAAGTGTTGGATCAGAATGCAGAAAGCGCATCCGAGGTCGTTGCAGAAGAAACAGAATCAGCAGATACTTATGCAACCAGAGAAATGCCGGATGTACAGAGTTTCCGCGCACAGAATGCAGCTGCAGAGGAGTCACAGGAGGCTGCGGACGAAGACGTAGAGGATACGGCTGCAGAAGACATTGAAGAGGAAAATACAGACATCACAGAAGAAGTTTCTGAGGTTGAGACAGAGGAAGTTTCAGAAGAATCAGAGGAAACAGAAGTTGAGGAAGAAGATCACCTTCATGTTGTAGAACCGGTTCCGGATGAAGAACTTGAGAAAACCCTTGCACAGGCCACACAGATGTTTATGGAGAACTCCAACGTGGAAGTACCGGTTGGAAAGGCAGCTGTTTCTCAGAATACCGGTGTATTACCGGAGATCAAAATGCCGGAAGACATCGAGGCAGAGCAGCAGGAATATCAGCTGACAGAGGAGCAGAAAGAATTATTCTCCTATTTCCTTCCGGTTCCTGGTATGGAAGATCAGATCCGTCAGATTTTACTTGGTGCAAAATCAAGAATTGGCAATTCCGTGACATCTCTGGCTGGTAACATTCTGGTTCAGGGTGAAGAGGGAAGTGGAAAAACCGTATTTGCCACAAGTCTGATCAAGGCAATTCAGCAGGAAGTTGGAAATGAGGATGCCAAGATCGGTAAGATCAGTGCAGAATCCCTGAATAAAAAGGACTTTGCAGCACTGATCCCGAAAATTGCAGGCGGTTATCTGATCGTTGATAAAGCAGGAGAGCTGACCCGGGAGACAGCCATCCGAATGTCACAGCTGATGGAGCAGAACACCCAGGGTATGGTTGTGGTTCTGGAGGACACAAGAGCAGGAATCCGCAAGGCTATGCAGCTTGATTTTGGTTTTGCAAAGAAATTTACAGAGAAAGTGGACATTCCTATTTTTACTATCGATGAGCTGGTACAGTTTGGAAAATCCTATGCAAAAGAAATGGAGTGCACCATCGATCAGATGGGCGTACTTGCACTGTACAACCGTATCAACAATATCCAAAAGCTAGAGCGCGCGACAACGCTGGCTGAGGTAAAGGACATTGTCGACGAGGCAATTGAGAGTGCTGAGGGCGGCGGAATAAAGAGAGCCTTCGGTTCTATTTTCTCAAAAAAATATAATGAGAACGATTATCTGATTCTTCATGAGAAGGATTTTGAGCATTAAAGTGGTTTTTAAGGAGGAGAAACACTATGGGGAACATTTCTGAGTATGATATGTATCTGTTCGGCGCAGGCGTACATTACGATATGTACATGAAACTGGGGGCGCATCCGTGCAAAAAGGGCAGATGGCAAGGTGTCAACTTTGCAGTCTGGGCACCGAATGCAAAACGGGTATGGGTCATCGGTTCTTTCAATGACTGGAACGAGACTTCCCATGAAATGAAACGTCTGGAGCCAAACGGAATTTATGAACTGTTTGTCAGCGGTGTCAAGATCGGTGACATGTACAAATACCTCATCGAGACACAGGACGGCAGAAAATTATATAAGGCGGATCCATATGCAAATTATGCGGAGATGCGTCCGGGAACAGCTTCAAAAGTTGCGGATATCAGCAAACTGAAATGGTCTGATGAAAAATGGATGGAAGCCCGTGCGGCGCACAAAGACGATGATGTATACCGTCAGCCGATGTCAATTTATGAGGTGCATCCGGGTTCCTGGAAACGTCATGCAGGCTATGAGGAAGATACCGGTTTTTATACATACCGTGAACTGGCAGTGGAACTGACCAAATATGTGAAAGAGATGGGATATACTCACGTTGAGCTGATGGGAATTTCCGAATATCCATTTGATGGCTCTTGGGGCTATCAGGTAACCGGATACTTTGCACCGACCTCCCGTTATGGAACGCCGGAGGACTTTGCATATCTGGTAAACTATCTGCATAAACATAAAATTGGTGTCATCCTCGACTGGGTTCCGGCTCATTTCCCGAGAGATGCGCACGGACTGGCTGAGTTTGACGGAACCTGTCTGTATGAATATGCAGATCCGAGAAAAGGTGAGCATCCGGACTGGGGAACCAAGATTTTTGATTATGGAAAGACAGAAGTCAAGAACTTCCTGTTAAATTCCGCATTGCTCTGGGTAGAAAAATATCATATTGATGGACTTCGTGTGGATGCGGTTGCTTCCATGCTGTATCTGGATTACGGAAAAGAAGCCGGTCAGTGGGTACCAAACGAGTACGGTGAGAACAAAAACCTGGAGGCCATCGAGTTCTTCCGCCATTTAAATACACTGGTTTGCGGCAGAAACCCGGGCGCAGTTATGATCGCAGAAGAATCCACTGCATGGCCGATGGTAACAGGAAAAGCCGAAGATGGCGGTCTGAATTTTACTTACAAATGGAATATGGGATGGATGCATGATTTCCTGGATTACATGAAACTGGATCCGTATTTCCGTAAAGATAACCATAACAAGATGACATTTGCTATGAGCTACAACTACAGCGAGAAATACATCCTAGTGCTTTCTCATGACGAAGTAGTGCATCTGAAATGCTCCATGCTGAACAAAATGCCGGGACTTGGCATTGACAAATACCGCAACCTCATGGCAGGATATGCTTTCATGATGGGACATCCGGGCAAAAAACTATTGTTTATGGGACAGGATTTCGGCCAGCTCCGGGAGTGGAGTGAGAAACGTGAACTCGACTGGGATTTGTTGCAAGATGAAAAACACAGTCATTTGCAGGCATTTGTAAAAGAATTGCTCACTATTTACAAAAAATATCCGGCGATGTATGAGCTGGATGACCATATGGAAGGCTTCGAGTGGATCAATCCAAATGATGGATACCGCAGTATTTTCAGTTTTGTGCGTCATGGAAAATCCGGCAGAAACAGTTTATTATTCGTTTGCAACTTTACACCGATGGCTCGTCCGGATTACCGTGTGGGTGTACCGAAAAAGAAAAAATATACCTTATTGCTGAACAGTGATGATGCAAAATTCGGCGGCGAAGGTACAGAACGCCCGACTGTTTACCAGTCAGAGGCATCGGAGTGTGACGGCAGACCGTATTCCTTTGCTTATGAACTTCCACCATATGGAGTAGCAATATTTAAATTCTGATCATATATCTGAGAAGAGATAATGTTCACCTTTACAAAGGGTGAGAAATAAAATGCGCAGAGCATTTTGAATTAGGGAGTCCCATTGCTGATCATTTCTGATGTTCACACAATGGGGCTCTTTTCAAAAAATACGATAGGAAGGAATTGATGAAATGTCTATTTTAGACACGATACTTCAACAACTGAATCTATGGGATGGACGGATTCTGCTGTTTATTCAGAACCATCTGCGTTCGGAAACTTTGAATCCAATCGTGATTGCCATTACAAACCTTGGCAATTCCGGAATTGTGTGGATCGTGCTGTCCGTTGTTCTACTTTTCCCGAAAAAGACAAGGCGCGCAGGGCTTTTGTCACTGCTGGCGCTGCTCGGTTCCCTTTGCGTGACAAATTTTCTGTTGAAAAATTATGTGGCTCGTGTTCGGCCTTACGAAGTCGTACAGGGATTGCAGTGTCTGATCCCGGCGCAGCCGGACTGGTCCTTCCCTTCCGGACATGCATCGGCTTCCTTCGCGTCAGCGGTGGTGATCTACAAGAGCTGTAACCGGGGAATTGGAGTGCCGGCGCTGGTTTTGGCCTTTGCGATATCGTTATCCAGACTTTACGTGGGAGTCCACTATCCGAGTGATGTGCTTGTCGGAATGATCATCGGAACGTTGATCGCGCTGATTTTGTTTTGGATCTTTGGTGAAAAGAAATATAAGGCGCGGGCACGGCGAAGACGCTAGAAATTATGACAGCGAATCCTTATCCTTTTTCAGCAGTGGCGGCGCGAAAGGAAATACATCCTGATAGGATTCAATTTCATCATCATTCTGCGGTCCAGATGGAATCAGACCGGTCTGGTCATTGGCAGAAGCAGATTTCCCCAGATAATCATAGTCAAAATTATCGGTTTTATCTGCCTGCTCAAATGTACCGGTGGTAACGGCATCCTTACTCGGACCACCATAATTTCTGTGACAATTTGTATCATGTGTATGCGTATTTTTACTCATGCATATTCCTCCAAATATTGTGTTTTAGTTTGCAACCATAGTATTTGAGGGAATTACAGAAATTATACGGATACATAAGAGAACTTATATAACAGAAAAATTTTGACTTTTTTATAGAAGAATGTTAATATAATCATATAAAAAGAGTGCTACCGATAGACGGTTAATCCAGTATATGATTAAACAAAAATTGCCGCTTCAGTTTACCAGACGCGAGGGCGGCTATTTTTGTGTCTTATTATTATCCTTACCGAATGTGTATCCGATACTAAAGCAGGTTAAGCCAAAGCTCACTACTGCAATAAAATCTATAATACTCATTGGCTTAGCCCTCCTTTCCAGTGGATTCTCTTACGAGTTTCTATGTAATCAGAGGGTCACAGTCCCTCTGCTGAAGGACTAACCGCCTACCGTTATGATAGTAGCACCCATGAACCTATTATAGCAGTTAGAATATAAGGATACAATAATAAATTTAGTTAAAAGAAGTAGTGTCTCAGGGCCGGAATAAGCGACAGCGTGCTCACAACGTAAAAAGGAGAAGAACTCAGATTAGTGATGAAGGGCGTCTTAGCCCAAAGCACTCATCTGAGTTCTTCTCCTCTCTACTTATCGTAAACCACGCTGTCCAATATGAAGGCCATCGTTTTATCCATCGTAAGCTGATCGGCAATATTCTCCACATCTTCCTCTTCCAAAGTCTCTACGAATTCCTTCGGATCTTCTTCCTCTTCCAGTGCAATATTTTGCAGCTCTTCTGCCAGCTCTTCCGGTGTAATGCTGATTTTTTCGGCAGCAGCAACTGCATGCAGCACACTCTGTGCCTGAATTGCTTCAATCGCTTCCTGCTCTTTAACCGCATAAATTTCATCTTCGCTGTGACCGGAACGTTTGCAGTAAAGTTCCAGCGGAATCTGATTCATTTCCAGCTCATCCAGAAAATCATCATAATAAATCTGTGTCATTTCTTCTTTCAGGTCATCATCAATCGGAATATCAGAATTGGCAATAATTTTTGCCATAACTTCCCGGGCAAATTTTTCCCGGACGGAAGTTTCCCGGCGTTCCTGCAGATTTGCCAGAATTTCATCTTTCCATTCATCCAATGTCTCATATTCGGAAAAATCTTTTGCAAACTCGTCATCGATTGGCTGATAGTCCATCAGACGAAGTTTTTTTAATGTCGTATGGAATACAACAGAACGGTTCTGCATGACACTGATGCGGTAATCAGCCGGAAATGTAACATCAATATCGAAAGTATCGCCGATATTTTTTCCAACTAATGCTTCATCGAATTCCGGTAAAAAAGCTTTGGCACCGATGGTCAGCGCAAAGTTTTCTCCATTTCCGTGCGGAATCGTTTGTCCGTTGTAGCGGCCTTCAAAGTCAAGGATGGCCTGATCGCCGGTCTGCGCGCTGCGGTCATCAATATTTGTGGCAACAGCGTATTCTTTCTGTTTTTTCTTTAACACATTCATGATTTCGTGTTCCGTCACTTCGGTGTTTGGACGTGTCATGTGAATGCCCTTGTATGTTCCTAATCTCATGAGAGTATATTTCCTTTCAAATTATAATGTCTACCGCTATCATAGCACAGAAGTGACAGTATCGTATAGAAATATTCATAAAATTTAATGAATCTATTTGGACAGGAACGAAACTATGTCGGTTATTGTTTATATAGTTAAAGTGGAAAATATTATGATTTGTTTAATATATGATTTATGTATTGACAAAATGGGTTATAAGTATTATTGTATTAATCAAGTAATACAACAGTACAATAATACAAAAGATACATAGAATAAAAAGAAAGGACAGAGAGATGATATGGCATGGAATTTTGTAAACGAGCGATCGATTTACTTACAGTTGATTGATATTATCCAAAATAGAATTGCAACCGGCTATTATGCGCCGGGCAGTAAACTTGCGTCGGTGCGTGATCTCGCCAGTGAGGCGGAGGTCAATCCGAATACGATGCAGAAGGCGCTGGCAGAGCTAGAACGCATGGGACTGGTTTATTCTCAGAGAACAAGCGGAAGATTTGTGACAGATGATGAAGGGAGAATACAGGAAATGAAACGTGAGACAGCACGGGAAACTATACAGACATTTTTACAGCAAATGAAAAATATGGGTTTTGAAAAAGAGGAAATTATAGATCTGATCCGAGAGGAGAAGGAGGGAGCGAGTCATGAGCAGTAGACTGGAATGTAGAAATCTGACAAAAGATTATGGAAATGTAATGGCACTGAGTGATGTCAATCTGACACTGGAAAGCGGCAGAATTGTTGGTCTGCTTGGACCAAACGGAAGTGGAAAGACCACACTGATCAAGACAGCAAACGGTCTGCTTCAGCCGACATCCGGAGAAATTTTATTAAACGGTTTAAAACCGGGGCCGGAGACAAAATCATTTGTTTCCTATCTGCCGGATGCGAACTATTTGCCGGATTGGATGAACATAGACGGACTGGTTGGAATGTTTGCAGATTTTTACGCAGACTTTGACCGGAAAAAAGCCGAAGAAATGATCAGACAGTTAAATCTTCGTGAAAAAGACCGGTTAAAAACATTATCAAAAGGTAATAAGGAAAAAGTACAGCTGATTCTGGCCATGAGCCGAAAAGCAGAGATTTATTTTCTTGATGAGCCGATCGGCGGCGTGGACCCGGCGGCAAGAGATTATATTTTAAATACAATTATCCGAAATTATTCAGAGGACGCATTGGTCGTAATGTCCACACATTTGATCGCAGATATTGAGCGTGTGTTAGACGAGGCAGTATTTATCAATCGTGGAAGCATTGTTTTTCATCGCAGTGTCGATGAAATTCGTGAGACAGAGCATAAATCCGTAGATGAGTTGTTCAGGGAGGTATTCAGATGTTAGGAAAATTATTGAAATATGAGTTGAAATCAACCAGCAGAATGATGGGTGTATTATATCTGGCTGTGTTGGTTGTGGCTGCGGTAGTTGGATTTATTGCCAGAGGAATGATTCTGGGTGCGACACAGGGCAATGCCATTGCGGTTGTGATCAGTGGTCTGATCTATGGATTATTGATCGTGGCACTAATGATTGTAACAATTGTAATGATTCTGCAGCGTTTTTATAAAAATCTGCTCAAAGGGGAAGGTTATCTGATGCATACCCTTCCAGTTCCAACCTGGATGCTGGTTGCATCAAAAGTAATTAGCTCATTGATCTGGATTTTACTGAGTATTGCGGTACTGTTCGTATCTATATTCGTACTTGTACTGACAGGTATGCTTGGCAATGGTCTCTTTTCAGTGACAGATATTGATTGGGCATCCATCGATTGGACCAATATTTTTAAATTATTCCGGGAAAGTGCTGGAGAGGTATTTATGACTATTTTGGCATCGATTATCCAGATTGTTCGCATTGTCCTGCTGGTTTACACTGCTATGGCAATCGGTGCTGCTGCAAAGAGCCATAAAGTATTTTACAGCGTACTGACTTTTATCATCATTCTGATTATTATGGGAATTATCGGTACGGTAACAAATATCAGTCTTATTGATATGATCAGCGGTTCTGCTGCAGTAAATGAGACAGCGGGAGGCACTGTTGGAATGTTCTTTGAAGCCGGAGACGGACTGGCATCAGCCGGTTATATCGGACTTCTGGCAAAACAGTGCATCACAGATGCAATTTACAGTGTCGTATTTTTCTTTGCGACCACCTGGTTTTTGAAGAATAAATTAAATTTAGAGTAAAATCAACATATCCCATACAGCCTATGCTATAATAAAAAACGGGAGCAAAGAAAAGATTATTGTGAAAATGGGAGGAATAAACTTATGGTATTAGTAAACACAGATTACATTTCCGGAAAAGAATTCGAAATGCTTGGAATGGTAAAAGGAAGTACCATCCAGTGTAAAAACATCGGTCGAGACATCGGAGCAAGTTTCAAAAACCTGGTAGGTGGCGAGATGAAAGCTTATACAGATATGATGAATGAAGCAAGAGACCTGGCGATTCAGAGAATGGTGGCAGAGGCAGAAGAACTCGGTGCAGACGCAGTTGTAAACGTACGTTTTGCAACATCCGCAATCATCCAGGGAGCAGCCGAAGTCATCGCATACGGCACCGCAGTGAAATTCGCAAACTAGAACTTACATGCTGTGCGGTGTGAGAGAGCATGTTACTTGAAAAATATAAAGATTTCGTGTAGAAATGTTCTAAGATTCAAAGAGTAAATAGAAAAATCCTGTATTTTTCATCAACGAAAGGCGTTGTGAATTCGCATGCGACTTGAAAAAAGAAAGCCACAACGTAAATAGAGAATCCCATATTTTTCATCAGGCGAGGCGTCTTAGCCTGCATGATGCAAAATATGGGATTCTCTTATACAACCCTAATTTTTTTCAAAAGCATGCGAAAGAATTATTCAAAAACATGCGAAGGAATTCTATTCGCAGCACCCAGCCAGTCCAATAGCCCCCGGACCACTATGACAGCTGATCACACATCCCGTCATAACATACTCATAACTCTCAAATCCAAACCGGATTGCATTCTCTTTCATACGGTCAAGTGCCACCTGAGAAAGTCCTTTGGAGTACATCAGATACAGACATTTTCTGGAAACATCATGTTTGGCCAGATATTCTTCCATATATGTATCCACAAATTTTTCAATCGAACCGCGGTATTTTTTAGAAGCCAAAAGCTGTCCGTCCACGATTTCAATCAATGGTTTCAGACGAAGCAGGGTAGCACCAAGGTATGTAGCGTTGGAAACACGTCCGCCTGCTTTCAGGTAATCTAAGTTTCCCGGAATAAAGGAACAAAATACTTTTTTGTTCCATGATTCAATCTCATCCGCCAGCGCTTTGTAATCGGTTACAGTATCTTTTTTTGCCTGAATGATCTCATATGCTTTTGCAAGATGAGCGGTGCATCCGCCGGATACGTTTCTGGTGTCGATCAGATAAATGTCATCAAATTCGCGGATGGCAATCTCGGCATTCTGGTAAGTAGAAGAAGCCAGAGAAGAGTAAGCCAGGTGCATGATGACACAATCCGGATGCTCTGCGCGGATCTCGTTAAAGAAGTCAATGTATTCGCCGACATTTACTGCGGAAGTTGTCGGGATTTTCTTTGTCTCGTTGTAATATTCATAGACATCATCAACGCTGATGGAACCATCTGCGTAAGAAGTGCTGTCCATGACAATATGCATAGGAACTACTTTTATATCGTATTTTTTTACAAGGTTTTCCGGAAGATCGGAACCACTCTCAGTGGTAATGATAATCTCTCTCATTTCAGTTGTATGCCTTTCTTGTTGTCTGCTAAAACGACAACATGTAGTTTTCAATACTAGATTACACCTATGAGAGTAGTGTGTCAATAGAAAACAATTGGCAGAAGCTTTTAGGGAAGTGTTTGGAAGAAAGAGGATAACAACATGTTGGAAAAAACAAGAATTTTAATGAACTAAGAGCGAGTGACAGAAGTGCACTAGAAAAGGCTACATCAACACTGTTTTACAGATATCAATGTAGCCTTAATAACATATACTCTCCAATGGAATTAACCTCCGTTTTCTTTTGATATGTCTCGCTATACAATTTTCTGATTCAATTTTTCCTTTGAGCCTTTTCCTTTACGTCTTCAAATCTCCTTCAATCATGACCTTTTGATCCGATTCATATCTGAACGTTGCCACCTGAACCTTGATCCTCTTTTACTATGGTAACTGCCATGTATTCAATTCTGGTATTAGAAAAAACTGCTGATTACTTTAATCTCTGGTGGACTGTACCTCCAACTATGTATCGTTCTAAGATTAAATTAATTCATTTACCTGTCCATTGGTCTATACTCCGTTTCATGAATTTAAATTATGAAAAGATTAACTATTCATTGGACTATACCTCGTTTTCCAAAATCTAAATGATGAAAGTTTGAATAATCATTTCATTGGACCGTACCTCTTTCGTTATAATAAATAAAGTTAAAATTTAAATGTAGATTGGACTGTACCTCCTATGCTTAGTATCGTTTTGAAGTTTAAATTATGTTTCCGGTGGTCTGTACCTCTCTTTCTATAGTTTTGTAAGAACTTGTAAGTTCTTTATTTGTTGTACTTATAGTAACAGACAATATACTGTTTGTCAATATAAAATTAGAAAAAATATTGAAAAAATACAAATAAACAGAAATGAATGAAAAATATATCTGAATTATCAGATAATTACAGACAATAATAAAAGAAATACGCACCTGACAAAAGATAGTCTCTGTCAGATGCGTTGAGATTACAGTTCTTTTACAATGCTTTGTATAAAGAACTTTTTGAACAATATCCGATACCGGAAAATAATGCATAGATCAGCATGTGATCCTTATGCGTTCTGTGCTTCCAGGGCAGCGCGACAGGCTTTGGCCAGCTGGTCTCCACAGGAAGTCGGACGTCCGGAACATGAGATGCCGGAAAGTTTTTCCTCTACCTGTTCTACGGTAAGTCCGTGAACCAGTTTCGGAATGGCTTTCAGGTTACCGTTACATCCGCCGGTAAATTTTACGTCCTTTACGATGTGACCATCTAGTTCCACTTCGATCAAAGTAGAGCAGGTGCCTTTTGTCTTGTATAAATAACTCATGATAAAATCCTCCTTGTCATTTGATTTCAAGTGAAAAGTATAGCATACTCGGACAGGTTTTGCACTGGAAAATGTATTTCGTTTATAAAAAGTTCACAATTCGTTAACGGTATTTTGTATTGTGCGATATCCTATTCAGTGGTAAAATATAGCTTGTATTTAGCGGTTTTGACCGCAAAGAAAGAAAGGTACAGGGGAAATACATGAGTATTATAGAAAAAATCTTTGGAACCCACAGTGAACGGGAACTGAAATCTGTGTATGCAATTGCAGATAAAATCGAAAGTTACCGTTCGCAGATGCAGGCCTTATCCGATGAGGAACTGCGTGGAAAGACAAAAGAATATAAAAAAAGACTTGCAAAAGGAGAGACTTTGGATGATCTGCTTCCAGAGGCATTTGCAACCGTCCGTGAAGCTGCAAAACGTGTGCTCGGCATGGAGCATTACCGTGTACAGCTCATCGGTGGAATCGTTCTTCATCAGGGACGTATCGCTGAGATGAAAACCGGTGAAGGTAAGACACTTGTTTCCACATCTCCGGCATATCTGAATGCGCTGGAAGGAAAAGGTGTTCATATCGTTACCGTCAACGATTATCTGGCAAAACGTGATGCTGAGTGGATGGGAAAAGTACATGAGTTCCTGGGACTCACCGTTGGCGTTGTTTTAAATGATATGGATCATGATGAGCGTAAGAAAGCATACGAGTGCGATATCACTTACGTTACCAATAATGAACTTGGTTTCGATTATCTGCGTGACAACATGGTCATTTACAAAGAGCAGCTGGTTCAGCGTGATCTGCACTATGCGATCATCGATGAGGTCGACTCTGTTTTGATCGATGAGGCACGTACACCGCTGATCATTTCTGGTCAGAGTGGCAAATCCACAAAGCTGTATGAGGCATGTGATATCCTTGCAAGACAGATGAAACGTGGTGAGGCAAGCCAGGAGTTTTCCAAAATGGATGCCATCATGGGTATTGAGATCGAAGAGACCGGTGATTTCATCGTAAATGAGAAAGATAAAGTCATCAACCTGACACAGGAAGGTGTGGAGAAAGTAGAGAAATTCTTCAAGATCGACAACCTTGCGGATGCAGAAAACCTTGAGATCCAGCACAATATCATCCTTGCCCTGCGTGCACATAACTTAATGCACCGTGATCAGGATTACGTTGTTGCAAATGATGAGATCCTGATCGTTGATGAGTTTACCGGACGTATCATGCCGGGACGTCGTTATTCCGACGGTCTGCATCAGGCAATCGAGGCAAAAGAGCATGTAAAAGTAAAACGTGAGAGCAAGACACTTGCAACTATCACATTCCAGAACTTCTTCAATAAATATAAGAAAAAAGCCGGTATGACAGGTACTGCCCTGACAGAGGAAAAAGAGTTTCGTGATATCTACGGCATGGATGTTATCGAGATTCCGACAAACCGTCCGGTACAGCGTATCGACAGAGAAGATGCTGTTTACAAGACAAAACAGGAGAAATTTGAGGCTGTTGTGAAGGAAGTTGTCAAAGCACATGCAACCGGTCAGCCGGTTCTGGTTGGTACGATTACCATCGAGACTTCCGAACTTTTAAGCAAAATGCTGAAAAAAGAAGGCATTGAGCACAGCGTATTGAATGCGAAATTCCATGAACTTGAGGCTGAGATCGTAGCTCAGGCCGGTGTACATGGTGCAGTTACCATCGCAACAAACATGGCTGGTCGTGGTACTGATATCAAGCTGGATGATGAGGCAAAAGCTGCCGGCGGTCTGAAGATCATCGGTACAGAGCGTCATGAGTCCCGTCGTATTGACAATCAGCTGCGTGGACGTTCCGGTCGACAGGGAGATCCGGGTGAATCCCGTTTCTATATTTCTCTGGAAGACGACCTGATGCGTTTGTTTGGTTCTGAGAAACTGATCACGATGTTCAACGCTATGGGTGTTCCTTACGGTGAGCAGATTGAGCATAAGATGCTTTCCAGCGCGATTGAAAAAGCGCAGGAGAAGATCGAGGGTAACAACTTTGGTATTCGTAAAAACCTGCTGGAGTACGATCAGGTTATGAACGATCAGAGAGAGATCATTTACGGCGAGCGTCGTCGTGTACTGGATGGCGAGAATATGCGTAATGCCATCTACAAGATGATCACAGACCGTGTGGAAGATACCGTAGATCGCTGCGTATCTGATGAGGAAGGCAAGAACTGGGATGTTCTGGAATTAAACGAACTGCTAATCCCGGTGATTCCGATGCAGCCGTTATCCGATGATGAGATTCAGAGTCTTAATTCAAATGAATTAAAACATATGCTCAAAGAGCGTGCAGTGAAATTATATGAAGCAAAAGAAGCGGAGTTCCCGGAGGCAGAGATGATTCGTGAGCTGGAGCGTGTAGTTCTGCTGAAAACCATCGACCGTAAGTGGATGGATCACATTGATGATATGGAGATTCTTCGTGAAGGTATCGGCCTTCAGGCTTATGGACAGAGAGATCCGCTGGTTGAGTACAAGATGGCCGGATTCGAGATGTTTGATGAGATGACAGCAAACATTCAGGAAGAGACGATCCGTCTGCTGTATCATATCAAAGTAGAGCAGAAGGTAGAGCGTGAAGAGGTTGCCAAAGTAACAGGAACAAACAAAGATGATTCTGTACAGAGAGCACCGAAGACCCGCGAGGCCAAAAAAGTATATCCGAATGATCCGTGTCCATGCGGAAGCGGCAAGAAGTACAAACAGTGCTGTGGAAGAATGGCATAGGAAGTTTCAGTAGGATAATGCTGCAGTTGTATGAATAGTATAAATTTGCAGAATAGTATATGAAATAACAAAATGGCATCTGAACGATTGTTATATCGTTAGATGCTATTTTTCTAAGATAAAGAGTTGACCAACCTACGAACTTTTTCTGGACAAAGAAGTGCAAAACAGCTACAATAAAAATTAGGTAAGACCAGCAGAGCGGATAAAACATAAAAGAGCTGGATAAGAAGGAGGATTATTTATGAGCGAGCATGTAACATATGTGGCAAATGGAGGACAGACATATCTGCCATGTCAGGATAATGTTAATGTGCCTTTTGCAGCATACGAGAAACCGGCAAAACCAAACCCATTACTGCCGGAACTGGAATTAAATCAGGATGCCATTGACAAAGGCTATGTACTTCCGTCACAGAAACAGCATTTTCTTCCGGGTGTAACATCCGAAATGATGGACTGGTTCTGGGCAAACATGGAGAAAGGTTATTATCTGTGGGCTCCGGGTTCTCACAAGAAATTTACATGGGTAAAAACTCCGGTTGAGTATGGTATGGAAGCTTCTGTCCATATGATTTCCGAGGCCTGTGAGCCGGGCGCAGCTGTATTTGGCGGCGAAGGCGTAGAGATTCACAGACTGGCATTGAAAGATTTCTTCCCATTTGCCACATGTCTGAAACATGTGATCTGTGAGGGTGTATTCAATGACCTTGGTGAACTGGTAGATTCTACGGTTCATATGTGGGAAGATGTAGAAGGCGGCTGTGTACATATCACAGCAACAGTACAGAACTCCAAAGTATCTGCACCGCCAGCATTTATCATTGATATTTTGAAAAAAGATCCGAATGCAAAAATCGTGCCGAACTTCCTGACTGAGCATGAGGACTTTGAGGCAAGTCAGTGGCCGGTATTTTTACCGAAATTATATGATCTGTGGAAAAATCATCCGGATCCATCCCAGAATGTACAGTGCTGCCTGGAAGTAGAGAAGACAGCAGAGGGATGGCGTTATATCAAAGAAAATGGTCCGGTAAGATTATAAAATATATTTGTAAAGATGCTTTTCTGTGGATATTTAAAGCTGTAAATGCTATAGTATAATTTAACAGAATGGAAAGAAAATTATATAAACAGGATTGAGGCAGAATATGAGTGAAAAGCAGAAACGTACAAGATCGAATTGCGAATACTGTATGAATTACGAATATGACGAGGATTATGAGTACTATGTCTGTACTCAGGATCTGGATCAGGATGAGATGTATCGGTTCATCACCGGACAGTTCCGGGAGTGTCCGTATTATCGTCCGGGAGATGAATACAGTATTGTAAGAAAACAGATGTAGTCCGTATAATGGGAATACAATGATATGTAAAAAATAAGACAGTTGTACGCTGAAAAATCAGTATACAGCTGTCTTTTTGTATTGTTTTTCTATAGAAATAGATTTTATATAAGCATGATGATTGACGCATGTTTCTTAGATCATATGCAGTACATGGATCAGAAGCAGCCATGCAAGTCCGTAGTAAGTAACAACGGCAACCAGATCGTTGACCGTTGTGATCAACGGACCGGAAGCAACTGCCGGATCGATTTTGATCTTGTGGAAAAACATCGGGATCAATGTGCCGACCATACTGGAAATCACCATGGCTACCATCAGGGAAAATCCAACGCAGCCGGAGATCAGGAATGCATGTCCCATCGGATAATTTTTTAACACACAGATGTACAGGCCAATGAATACAAAGGAGAGGATTCCAAGGAAAAGTCCGTTCAGGAATCCGACCTTCATCTCTTTCAAAACAAGGCCGAATTTCTGTTTTGCGGTCAGTGTCTCGTCAACCAGTACACGGATGGTAACAGCCAGAGACTGAGTACCAACGTTTCCTGCCATATCAAGGATTAGGGATTGGAAACACATAACGATCGGCAGTGCAGCTACGACTGTTTCAAATACACCGACCACGGAAGATACCGCCATTCCGAGAAACAGCAGAATGATCAGCCACGGCAGACGTTTTTTGATACTGGTGGATGTTTTTTCGTGTAGGTCTTCTTCGGCAGTCAAACCAGCCAGTTTTGCGTAGTCCTCACCCATTTCATCATCGACGGCCTCTACGATATCCTGAGCAGTCAGAATACCGATCAGCTCTCCGGAATCAGTCAGAACCGGAAAGGAATCTTCGGCGTAATCTTTGATGGTTTCAATGCAGTTCTCAATTTTTTCATGATCTGTTACATATGGGTAGGAAGTACTGATGATGTCTTCCAGTTCATCGTTTTCTCTGGCGATGATCAGATCCTTCAGATCAATGGCACCATAAAATTTATCGGCATCGTCAACTACGTAAACTGTGGAAATATTGTCATTTTCGCCTGCCTGAGCCACCAGTTCACGCATAGCCTGGCGGACAGACAGTTCTTTTTTGATGGCAACAAAGTTCGTTGTCATCATACTTCCGATTTCATCCTCATCGTAGGAGAGAATCAAATGAATATCGTGGCTGGAATCAGCATCCAGCAGTTTTACGATTTTTTCTTTTGCGGATGCTTCCATCTGCTCCAGTACATCTACCGCATCATCGGAATCCATGTAGGATACGATTTTTGCAGCCTGATTGACACTCAGCTCTGACAGATACTGTGTCGGTGTCTCCAGATAGGAAAAAATTTCCGCAAGTCGTTTGGCGCCCAGTACCGGATACAGTTTTTTGCGCTGCTGTGATGACAGCAGTTCTAATGCATCAGCAATATCTCTTTCATGATAATCATTCAGCCGATCCAGCAGGACCTCATTTTTTAACGGGCTCTGAATGATTTTCAGTAATTCTTCTGCGTAGTTTGGTCTGTTGTTTAATGTTTTTTTCATCGCATTTCCTCCTGACAGCCCTCAGATACAGTTGAAATCTTTTTAAATGAAATGAAGAATCCACCCGTACTTCTGAAAAAAGGGCATAAAAAATCACCGCTTTACGAAATTCCGAAAGCAAACGTTACAGTTACTACTGTGCAGTATAGGAATCCTCTGTGCGGTGGGAGTAAATTGAATAAAGTTATAGGGATTAATGCGCAGTCCAAGTGAAAAAAGGAATTGGCGTCCCATATATTTTTATATCAATTTTATATTCAATTGGAAATGAAAATGCAGGGATCAGTGAATTGCATGGAACAGCTGCATATTCAGTTTCCATTGTCTGCCACCGCAGATCATACTTCGTCCTGTACTATCACAATTGTCCATGATCACACCTCCTGTTAAAATTTCAGAATGTTTTCTGTTGATAATTCAGTTTTCTATCTGCTTGTTAAGCAGCAAAATCAAACCGAGTTTTATAAAAAACTTTTAGAAAACATAAATCTGATGTATTATGAATCAAGGTTGTTTGAAAGGCCATTCCTCCAAAACCTTGGTCAGTTTAATACGAAAAAATGCATTCGTCAAGAGAAAAAACTGAATTTACGGAAATTTTTGTTACAGTTCACTCATCACATGTATCCAGGTAATGATCATGCTTGCATGAGGAATTACCTGGATACATAGTGATGAAGTGAGCGCCTTTTTATGAGCAAAAACAGTAGCGTAGCTACGGAGAAGCCCAAAGGGCGTTTTGCGAATGGCGCGAGTGAACTGTAACACAAGTTAATGAAAGGAAAAGAAAATGAGTAAGAAGAAAAGCAGAAAAAGATTAAAACGGACAGGTCTGACAGCTCTGATCGTGATAGCAGCTCTGGTGATCGTGTCTCTAGTCTATGTAAGCAATTATTATCATGTGGAGGATCGGCAGGCCGCGCTGGAGAGCACAGATGATGTAAAGGTAGAAGAAGCTGAGTATGGCTACTTTTTTGATGGGCCGGGCAATGATGCAGCCCTGATTTTTTATCCGGGAGCAAAGGTGGAAGATCTGGCGTACGCAAGTTTGCTGAAACAGCTGGCTGCGGACGGAATCGACTGTTATCTGGTGCACATGCCGGGGAATCTGGCCTTTATGGGAATGAACCGTGCGGATAAAATTATGGAGACTTACAGTTATGACCACTGGTACCTGGCTGGGCATTCTCTGGGCGGTGCCATGGCAGCTGTTTATGCGGATAAAAACAGTGAAAAACTGGATGGCCTGATTTTCCTGGCAGCATATTCCACAAAAGATCTGTCCGATACGGATCTGAAAGTGTTGTCTATTTATGGAAGCAATGATGGAGTTGTGAATATGGATAAGGTGGCGGAAGGCCGGAAGCTGATGCCGTCTGCTTATGAAGAATTCTGCATCCAGGGTGGTAATCATGCCGGATATGGAGACTATGGTGCACAGAAAGGCGATGGAGAAGCGGATATTTCGGCAAAGGAGCAGCAGGAGGAGACTGCGGAGAAGATTGTGGAGTTTTGTGAGTAGCGCATCCTTTGATTATGAAATCAAAGAGAATAAAAAATGATTTTTCTTGAATAAGTTTTACTTATCATGTACGCAAAAAAGATACACAGAATTATGTAAAAATATATTGTGCAAGATATATAATATATGGTAATATAAGACTATAAGAGTGCAAAATAAAAAACGCAGGAGGATTACGATAATGGAAAAATTATTAATTTTAAATCCGGGTTCTACTTCTACAAAAATCGCATATTACGAAGATGAGCAGCAGATCTTTGTAGAGAGCATTTCCCATTCCGCAGATGAGATCGCAAAATACGACCTGATCGTAGACCAGTACGAATTCCGTAAAGATATGATCATGGAAGTCCTGAAAGAGAAAAATGTAAAACTGGAGGATCTGACAGGTATCGTTGCCCGTGGTGGATTACTTCCGCCTCTGAAAGCTGGCGCTTACCGTGTAAATGACGACATGGTATGGCAGCTGAAAAACAAACCGGCTATGGAGCATGCTTCCAACCTTGGTGCTGTTATTGCAGATGCAATCGCAAAACCACTTGGAATCCCGGCTTTCATTTATGACGGTGTAACTGTTGATGAGATGATGCCGATCCTGAAGATCACAGGTCTGAAAGAGATCACAAGAAAAGGTATCGGTCACAACCTGAATACAAGAGCAGCTGCAATGAAATATGCTCGTGAGAACGGCAAAGAGTATAAAGACTGCAAGCTGATCGTAGTACATCTTGGTGGCGGTATTTCCGTAACATTACAGTATGGCGGAAAAGTTGCAGATATTATCAACGATGAGGATGGCCCATTCGCTCCGGAGCGTGCAGGTGGTCTTCCGGTTCAGTCTCTGATCAAATACTTTGGTGAGAGCGGCATGACTACAAAAGAAATGCTGAAGAAAATGAAGAGCCGTGGCGGTCTCGTAGCACATCTTGGTGTAAACGACAGCCGTGAAGTTGAGAAAATGATCGAGAATGGCGATGAGCACGCAAAACTGATCTATGATGCAATGGCATTAAACGTAGCTCGTAAGATCGGTGAGGAAGCCGCAACTGTTGCAGGTGATATCGAAGCAATCATCCTGACAGGCGGAATCGCATATTCCGAGTACTTCACAAATGAAGTAAAGAAAAATGCAGAGTGGATCGCTCCGGTTATTGTATACCCGGGTGAGAACGAGATGGAATCTCTGGCACTTGGCGGACTTCGTGTACTGCGTGGACAGGAAGAAGCACACGAGTTTGTAAAAACTGAGTAATCAGTTGTAGAAAGCAGATAGACATGATCCGCTTACACTACATATTCATGATCAAATAACTATATTAAAGCGATTTGATTATATTGTTTGATTGAAGATCCGAAAGGATTTTCTATATGGGAGTATAATTTATAATATATTTTCTGGCTGTGTAAATTAAGAACGCCGGTATTTTTTCCCAGGGAGCGATTGCTAGCGACCGAGACAAAATACCGGCATTCAATTTAAAAATGTAAAACTTATAAATAATATCAACACACTGGGAAAACTTCAACTTTTGTTTAAGACGCAATCCGCCGAATGAGAGATTTTGTAACTCGGGAACCATGTGCGATTGGTTTCCACTCCACTTTCTTAAACATTGCTACAAATGCGATCGGAATGTAAGTCATCATATAAATCGGAAATGTGAACATATATCCAACTTTTTTGTACCATGCCATATGCATGTGTTTCCACTCTGTCAGTGTGGTGTAAATACCAAGGATCAGCATAGCTGCGGAAGTATTCACCGTGAACTTGCCGACGCAGAGCAGTGCGGAAGCAGAATCCTGTGCTGTCACCAGTGCAAGGATTGTTAGTGTCAGACCCGCAAATGTGGCCACCATTGTGAGGATAAAGGCCGGAAGGTTGGACATCAGCATGTCAAAACAGGAGAAGCCGCCCTTTTTGCCGATTTTTGATAATAACTGTTTTCCATATTTTTTGTATACCTGGAAATAACCTTTGACCCAGCGCATACGCTGATGCCAGGACACGGAAAGTTTTGTCGGCTGCTCATCATAAAATTCTGCGCGCTCGCAGTAACCGATTTTTACACCATTTGCAATGCAGTCAGCAGTAAATTCAATATCCTCTGTTAAAAGGAAGAACTTCCAGCCATCATTTTTCTCAATCAATTCACGGGAGATCATATAGCCCGTTCCGGATACCATGCAGCTGTTGCCGGTTCTCATTCTGCCGCGGTTCAAAAACTGTGCTTCATGTAAGAACCAGAGTCCATAGCCATGGGAAATCCAGTTATCACCAAAGTTTTTGGAGTTACGATAGCTTGTAACGGCGTCGTATCCATCATTAAATGTCAGATTCATCTCTGTTATGTAGTTCTCATCCAGAATATTATCTGCGTCAAAAATGAAAAATCCATCGTAATCTTCCAGATTGTCACTGAGCGAAATCTGATCCAGTAAGTATTTTAATGCATATCCTTTTCCAACCTGAATCCGGTTAAAACGTTCATATACATAAGCGCCGTGTGCGTAAGCAACTTCTGCAGTGGAATCTGTGCAGTTATCGGCAACAACATAAATGTCAACCAGTTCTGATGGATAATTCTGTGCGTGAATGCTGTCTAACAGTTCACCCAGAACGTTTTCTTCGTTTCTGGCTGCGATCAGTACTGCATAACGGTGAAGCTGTAACGGTTTATGTGGTTTTTCTTTTTTAATATAAGGTGCGATCAAATAGAAAATCTGATAAGAAAAACATGCAATGAATGCAAATAAAATTGACCAGTTGATCACATGGGTGATTTTAATTAACATAATTGTTTCCTCCCTGTGTGTTTTTGTTTTCGTTATAGTCAATATATCAGCTAAATGTTAGGATTTACGGCTGCAATCCTTAACGATTCTTTAAGAAAAAGGGTTAAAAATATAAAGAATGTATCGTTTCCATATTATGTGAATTACATAAGAAAAAATATGTGCCAAAACTTCAAGTCAACCAGTTCTGGTTATGCTCATAAAGAGTTGCGATATCTTCATAAATCGTTAAGAATTTGGCGTGGTTTCCGGAAAGAATTGTCTGCTAAAGTGTCAGCATAAAGGAATTGTGGGGAATGATTCCTTTGCGAATGCATTCAAATCGAGTATAATAACGGGGAGGTGAAAGATTATGATAAATATTTTAGTATGTGATGATGATAAAGATATTGTAGATGCCATTGAAATCTATCTGGCTCCGGAAGGATACCATATCTTAAAGGCATACGATGGCATTCAGGCCATCGAGATGATGCGAAGCAATGATATTCAGCTTTTGATCATGGATGTCATGATGCCGCGTATGGACGGTATCCGGGCCACGTTAAAGATTCGTGAAGAATCAAATATTCCGATCATTATTCTTTCCGCAAAAACGGAGGATACGGATAAGATTTTCGGACTGAACGTAGGAGCAGATGATTATGTGACGAAGCCATTTAACTCTTTGGAACTTGTGGCGAGGGTAAAATCGCAGCTGCGTCGTTATACAAAATTGGGGACAATGACGCCGGAAACGGTTTCCAATGTTTACCGCACAGGCGGGCTTGAGATCAACGATGATATGAAACAGGTCACAGTCGATGGCAGAGTCGTAGAAAAATTAACACCAATTCAATATAATATCCTTCTTTTCCTGACAAAAAATAAAGGAAGAGTGTTCTCCATTGAACAGATTTATGAAAATATCTGGAACGAGGATGCCATCAATGCAGACAATACGGTAGCGGTACATATCCGACATATCCGGGAAAAAATTGAGATCAACCCGAAGGAACCGCGTTATCTGAAGGTGGTATGGGGAATCGGCTACAAGATGGAGGATATTAAAGTCGAGTAGAACAGGAGATCCTTTATGAAGAAAAAACATTTTTACAGCGCATGGGCAAAAACGCTGACAACGGCAGTTTTGCTGGTAGCTGGCGGTCTGACCGGTATCTGTGCCGGATGGAGCATGGTTGGACTTCGTGCGGGTATGAACGTTCATGAAATTATGAGTCCGGTTTCTTATGCGGACAGTCAGAAAGCAGAACGTTATGTGAGAAGGGAACTGACAAATCAGCTGGAGTCTTTCCGTTCTGAAAATAAGATTTTGAACGGAAAAGCTTATGACGGAGAGTTAACGGTAGATATTTCCAGGCTGAGCGATGGCGTGGATGCGGAAAACAAAAATCAGAATTTGGAATATAAGCTGTCTGACCTGGATGCGTTTTATAATTCGGATGGTTATCCGCTGCTTCGCTGGCTGATAGAGTCGAAAGATGAATATGTATATGATGCATACGAAAAAGGTGATGAGACAGATAGCGGTGATTATGAGGCATCTGAGTCCACTTCGGAGACGGCAACAGATTCCTCTGTAGAATCTACGTCGGATCCATCTGCAATAGACATTCCGGAGCCGGTGAATATCGAGACTGTGGATATCAGTGCCTGGTTTACTGACAGAGATGAGAGTGGTGGCGACAACAGACATCCGGAAGCTTACGATTCCTATCAGGTGAAGTGTTACAACAATGGACCGGACGTATTGTATGCAAACGGAATTGAGATCGAACAGAAATTTATCAAAAATATCAACGGTGTGACGCTGGCTGCGTATGCCAATGAAAACAATCAACTGAATCTGCTTTCCGGCTATTATGAAGAACTGCTGGATGCAGCAAGCCAGGTACATGATATGGTAGATAAGACACAGGATATTCAAAAACAGTATAACAATACGAACGTATATGTATATCTGGTGAATGAAGATGATGGCACCGTATATACCAATGTGCCAGCATGGAAAACAGAACAGGCGATGTCTCTTTCCCAGCTGGAAGAACAGTATCTGACAGAGGATTATTCAGCAAAAGATCAGAAATATTATCTGATGACAGATGATGAAAAAAGTAAAAGTTACGCATCCGTAACTTTTATGGCAGAAGACATAAGAGGAATGGTAAGCGATGCCATGGGAGATGGAAACTGGAGAATCTTCGTTGGACTGGATACCAATTATCATTGCAGGACATCACAATCTTATTATGATTCCATCTACTATGCGGTTTATCAGGACATATCCTCACAGATCACATTTAATTTTGGAGGTGGCGAAAACCGCATCAATGTTTTCGCAGCTATGTGGGTGTTCTTATGCGTTACGATTGTAATGATCGTAATGATCGCGATGCAGACCGGACGCAGACCGGAGGATGATGAAATTCATCAGGTACTCATGGATAAGTTCCCGATTGAACTTCTGATACTCAGGGATATTACACTTTGGAGTGTACTTGCCGTGGCATATGTGGATGGTATTAGCAGTATCTATTTCCAAAGTACAGACTTTTATTTTGACGCAATGCCGCTTACGTTGGAAAACATTATGGCGAGATGTACAGTTTGTGGAATTCTGGCAGCAGCATTGTTTGCATGGGATCTGAAAACCTACGGACGCAGGATCAAAGAGCGCAAGCTTGGTGGAAGTATCATCGGAGGTATTGCGCATACAATAAAAAGAACCGTGGATGCATCCAGAAAAACCATTCAGGATTCTTACCGTGCACAAAAAGCAAACAAACAGCTTTTGATCGCATATATTGTCCTGATTGGTGTGCAGACCATTTTTATGTGGATCATCTGTTTTTGCGCATATAATCTGGTGCCAGGGTGGGCTGTGATCTTCCTGGTGCTGATGCTGTTGTTTGACCTGTGTGTATATCTGAAAATGCTGAAGACCACGAGTGGAAAAGAAGCTATCAAGGACGGTATCCAACAGCTGGCAGCCGGAAATCTGGATTACCGCATCAATACGGAACATATGTCCGGAGAAAATCTGGAACTGGCAGAAGAAATCAACAAAGTTCGTGACGGTGTGGAAAAAGCAGTCGGTGATCAGATGAAAAGTGAACGTCTGAAAACAGACCTGATCACAAATGTATCACATGATATCAAGACACCACTGACCTCCATCATCAACTATGTGGATATTCTGAAACGTGAAAATATTCAGGATGAGCGGATTGCCGGTTACATCGAGATCTTAAACCGTAAAGCATTACGCCTGAAACAGCTGACGGAAGATCTGGTGGAAGCTTCCAAGATCAGTTCCGGAAACATTACCCTGACCATGCAGGAAATCAATCTGAAACAGCTGATCAAGCAGACAAACGGCGAATTTGAAGAAAAATTTGAGGCAAAGAATCTGGATCTGATCTGTGATCTGCCGGAAGAACAGATGCTGATCATGGCAGACGGACGACGGATGTTCCGCGTCATCGAAAATCTGTATAACAATGCGGCAAAATATGCGATGCCGGGAACCCGAGTTTATGTAAGTGGAAGTATAGAAGACGATACAGTCGTATTTTCCATGAAAAATGTGTCCGAGAATCCGTTGAACTTCAAAGCGGATGAGCTGCTGGAGCGTTTTGTACGAGGTGATGTATCCAGAAGTACCGAGGGAAGCGGACTTGGCCTGGAGATTGCACGAAACCTGACGGTTATGCAGAAAGGTACCTTTGATCTCTATCTGGATGGGGATCTTTTCAAAGTAACGATCACATTCCAGAGAATCAAAAAAGAAGAGCAGAATCCGAAAACAGAGCAGACAGAGGCATAAATAAAAGAGATGGACAGAAGTAAGAAAAAGTTACGGAAGTTCATCTCTTTTTTTGGAAAGCTATACTGCGGAATATGTCGAAATTTTACGATGAGATTTTCTTGAGTGCTGTCATAAATGTGCTACAATTAATATAACAGTAATAAAGGAGGATAGTATCGTGAAAAAAGTACGATATATGATTTCAGATGCGGCCAATATGATGCAGGTAGAGTCGCATGTGTTACGTTACTGGGAGGAGGAACTGGATCTGGATGTCCCGCGCAATGAGATGGGACACCGTTACTATACCGAAGAGAATATACAGCAGTTTCGTCAGATCAAGAAATGGAAAGAAGAGGGCTATCAGCTCAAAGCCATTAAAATGATGCTGCACAATGAAAATCCGGACTGCGAGGAACTTTTACATGAAAATATGGCAAATAGTCAGAACGGACAGGCATCTGCGGTGCAAAATGAAAAAAGTACTGCAATGTCCGGAGCTGATCAGCTGCCTCAGGTAAAAACAGGTGGACAGGCTCTGCAGACTGAGGCGGCAAAGGATATGTCACGGCTGGAACAGTTTCAGCTTATGATGAACGATATTGTACGAAATGCCATTGCCGAGAACAATCAGGCACTTGGGCTGGCTGTCGGCGAGCAGGTGGGAGAAAAAGTCATCAAAGAGATGAATTATCTCATGCGGGAGCAGGAGGATGCACAGGAAGACCGATTCCGAAAACTGGACGAGGCCATCCGAAGCAGACAGATGCAGAAGCGGCGGTTGCGCCGGGAGAAAAAACAGAAGACACCGAAGGAGAAAAAGTCCCGGGGGCGTTTGCGAACCGGGGAAAGTACGCTTTGAGGTGGCTGAAAATTTAGGTCATGAAAAAGGACTCTGCGATTTTGTCTTGTCCGCTAACAATCGCTGGCCAAGAAAAAATAGCCAGAGTCCTTTCCTGTACGTTACGAATTTATTTCACGATACATCATTTATGCAATGACGTTGTGATGCAAAATTTTACGCCACGATGGTATCCGAACCGCATGCACATCTACGTTTATGATTAAATCAGGGGTATGCCGTGCATGCAAATTTACACTGTAAAAGGACAAAAGAGACTATATGGTGAGGGTCATAACTAACAATATTGAAATAATAACCGTTGTGTTGCATGTGCGAATATACTGTCAAATCATTATAGTGGAGAACGAGAAGTTGCGTGCAAAATTTTATAGTGTAAATCGCTATTAGTTTCATAACGTAAATAGAAAAATCAGAGAAAATTTCCTCGACGAGCGGTTCAGAGAACGACTGAGTTTTGCGAGTTTTGCGCGAGCG
>CAVEOS010000024.1:7325-33786 GCA_963617435.1 Lachnospiraceae bacterium | reverse complement strand
ACGCTCGCCAGAGAAGTCAATCTACTGGATTTATATTATTATGAATTAAATTACCACTGATCATAATGATTGGTGGTATTTTTATATTCATTTTTAGCATGAGGAGGTGACAGGATTGCAAGATATGAATGTTAGTATTATGGGGACATGTTACGATATTCATTTTGTAGACGAATATCCGGAGCGATTGAAAGGCGTGGGAGAATATGCCGATGGTTTGTTTAATCGATGTAATAGAGAAATTTATATTCTGAAAAATAAGGATAAAGATTTCACGGATGAAGGAAGAAAACGACATATGAACCGTGTGCTGAGGCATGAAATTATACATGCATATTTGGAAGAGAGCGGCTTATCTGCAAACTCGAATATGATATCCGCTTGGGCGCAAAATGAAGAAATGGTGGATTGGTTAGCAATTCAATCACCGAAAATCTTTACCACATTTCAGGAGGTAGGATGCCTTGATTGAAGTAACTGTCCGCAAGGATGAAATAAAGATATCCGGACATGCAAATTATGCTGTTTCCGGATCAGATATCGTGTGTGCCGGTGTAACAGCACTGACGCAGACACTGATCAAGTCCATAGAGGACCTGACGGACGATAAAATTGAATATGAAATATCTCCCGGAAGGGTGGATATAAAGTATGGGGATCTATCAGAGAAGTCGCGAACTCTGGTGGATTCCTTTTTCATTGGCATCTGTATGATTGCCGATGAGTTTCCGGAGTATGTCCGGATCATGTAACTTAATGTGACCGAAATGTCGTTAAACTACACATTCAAGATGCAATGACCTGGGCTTAAATGAATGGGTTGGGGCAGAAAGAGGTAACTTATGAAATTTATGAATATGCATTGGAGAATTCCAATGAGTAATCTGCAGTTATTTGCAGACGCTGACGGAGATGGCAGCGGATCCGGAGATGGAGACGGTGGTGGAGCTGGTACTGGTTCTGGAGATAACGGCGCATTATCTTTTGATGATTTCTTAAAAGGTGAGGGAAATCAGGCAGAGTTTGACCGAAGAGTGCAGAAAGCAGTCAACACAGCAGTGACCAAAGCACAGGAAAAGTGGGAGGCACTGACCAATGATCAGCTGTCAGAAGCGGAAAAACTGGCCAAGATGACAAAAGAGGAAAAGGCACAGTACCAGAATAAGAAACTGGAAAAGGAACTGGCTGATCTGAAACGTCAGAATGCAATCACAGAGATGGCAAAGACAGCACGTAAGATGCTGGCTGATGAAGAAATCAATATTCCAGATGAGCTTCTGGGACATCTGGTATCTGAAAATGCAGAGGATACAAAAACAGCCGTTGAAGCCTTTACGAAGATGTACAAGGCAGCGGTGCAGGCGGCAGTGAAAGATGCACTGAAAGGAAATCCACCAAAAGCAGGAAGTGGTGGAAAAGGAAATATGACAAAAGACCAGATTCTGGCAATCACAAATCCTGCGGAGAGACAGCGTTTGATTGCTGAGAATATGGAGTTATTTCAGTAAAGGAGATACAGAGAATGCATAATATTGAAAAATTAGGACTGCAGGTGTTTGCGGCACCAGCAGGTTTAACAGGACAGGACCAGATTCAGGTAAGAGCCAGAGAGATTGACTTTGTCACATCTTTTGGTAAGAACCTGCAGGCATTACTGGATATTCTGGGGATTACCAGAATGATCCGAAAAGAGAATGGATCCGTATTAAAGACCAAAAAAGTAAAAGGTACCTTACAGTCTGGTGACGTTCCGGAAGGTGATGAGATCCCGTTATCTCAGTACACGGTAGAGGAACAGATCTTCGATACCATTAAAATCGAGAAATACCGTAAGAGTGTTTCTCTCGAAGCGATTGCGGAAAAAGGTTATGATGCAGTGGTACAGTCCACAGATGAGGAGTTTAAATCTGATCTGACCAATGTGGTATCGGATAGATTCTATGCACAGTTAAAAGCTGGTTCCCTTGTTGGCCATGAATCTACCTGGCAGATGGCTTTTGCGATGGCAATCGGCAAGGTTGTAAATAAGTTTCAGGAAATGAAACGTACAGCAACCGGTATTTCTGTGTGGGTAAATACACTTGATGTATACAAGTATCTTGGTGCGGCAGATATCACCGTACAAACAGCGTTTGGTTTTAAATACATGGAAAATTTCATGGGTGCAGATGTTGTATTCATGTCCTCTCAGATTCCGGAAGGTGTGGTTATTGCTACACCGCTTAACAACATTGCTGCATATTATGTTGATCCGGGCGATTCTGAGTTTGTAAAAGCTGGTCTGCAGTATACGACAGATTCCACAACCGGATTCATCGGATTCCATGTGCAGGGTACTTATGAGAGAGCTATTTCGGATATGTTCGCTATTATGGGCCTGCGCCTGTTCTGTGAATATCTGGATGCAATTGCTTATATTTCTGTTGGTGGATCTGATACACAGACACTTGGAACTCTCAATGTGACATCTGAAGCAGGTTCAGAGACAGGTAAAACAAAACTTACCGTAAAAGAGCAGCTTATGTCTCCGAGAAACTGCTGGAAGTACAAAGATGCAACAGCGGCAACTTCTGTGACTTATGGCATGGATGTGAAAGGCTGGTCTAAATGGGATGGTGAATCCGATATTGCGTCAACAGCAGCTCATCACATTACTTTGGTTGAGTGTGATCAGAACTATAAGGCTGTTCGTTCCGGAGATGTTGCCGTTACTGTAAATGCAGGAGCATAGGAGGCTGCCAATGTATAAAGTGATCAAATATTTTACAGATCTGCATGATGCGGATCATGAATACCATCCGGGGGATACATTTCCCCGGAAAGGTGTAAAAGTGACAAATGCGAGACTTGAGGAACTTGCCGGAGAGAAAAACAAACAGGGAGTTCCGCTGATTGAAAAAGTGGAAGAAACTGCCGGAAAGTAATGAGGTGGGGACATGCTGGAAGAATTGAAATCAGATTTGAAGATTTTGCTTGGAATAAGTGAAGAAGATGAATCACAGGACACTAAGTTGCTTTTGATTCTGAAAGCGACCAAAAACCGTTTGAAATATCTGCTTGGCGGAATAGAACCACCGGAAGAGATGAATTACATTGTCTTGGATGTTTCTGTTATTCGTTTCAATAAAATCGGATCAGAGGGGCTTTCTTCCCACACAGTTGAGGGAGAGAGCCAGTCCTGGTCCTCAAACGATTTTGCCGGGTATATGGATGATATTCAGGCATATCTGGACAGTCAGAAAGAAGCCACGAAAGGACGGGTGAAATTCCTGTGAGATATGATACACCAATTTATTTCCAGAAGATCACACCCGGAGAATACGATGCAGAAACTGGCAATTATGAAGCTGATAACATAGAGGAAACACAGCGCTATGCATCTGTCATGGATACGGGAGCACAGGCAATGACGCTGGTATATGGAAAAATCCAGCAGGGAAGCCGGACCATTCATTTGCAGAATCAATATCAGGATCCATTTGATTATATCCGAATTCGAGATAGGGTGTATCGGGTAGATTCTGTAAGGAATCTGCGGGTAAAGCAGTGTTTGATCGTAAGTGAGGTGCAGACATGAAGCTGACAGTGACAGGAACAGATGCGTTAAGAAAGAAACTGCAGCAGAATGGCAATCTGGATGCGGTAAAACGTGTCGTAAAAATGAATGGCGCGGAACTGCAGGCCAAGGCACAACGCAATGCCCCGGTGGATACCGGTACATTGAAACGTAGCATTTCATTGGAGCTTCGTGATGGTGGGCTGACTGCAGAAAGCGAAGCAACAGCAGAATATGCGCCTTATGTGGAGTGGGGCACCCGGTTCATGAATGCGCAGCCATTTATGCGCCCTGCTTATTATGCACAGAAGGAACAGTTCAAAAGTGATTTGAGCAGACTTATGAAGTGAGGGATAAGATGGATCCACAGCAGGAATTATTCAGTGCACTATTGGTTGAACTGAGAAAAAAGTATAAGGATATGGGCACCGGTGTGTATGATACATTTCTGCCGCCGGAAGGAACACCATATCCGTTTGTGTATCTGGGAGATAGCGAACAGAATACAAAAAAGACAAAATCAAACCGAATTGGAAGTTGCCAGCAGACAATCGATGTCTGGCACAGCAATCCAAGACAGCGTGGAACGGTATCGTGTCTGCTGTCTGAAATAACCGGTATTTGTAGAAAGCTGGAACATACCGCACATTATTCCTGGATGTTGAAAGAAGTGGTACAGAGGATTGTGCCGGATACAACGACAAAGCAGCCACTTCTACACGGAATATTGGAAGTGGAATTCTGGTTTAGTTAGGAGGAACGAAAATGAGAGTAAGAGAATTACAGGGACTGCAGTTATTTGCGGAAGCCGTACAGGGTAAAAAGATCGTGTACTTATTTCGTATCAAATCAGAAGCTGCAAGTAATGATGCAAAAACGATTGCATTTACAACGGAGAACGGAAGAACCAAGAGCAAAGACGCGGATTCTACCATGACAAAGGATGGTCCAATCCGTACACCGGGTACTACAGAGACGGAGATCACCGTATCATCTATCCTTGCAAAAGGCGATGAGCTGATTGATGAACTGGAAGATGCAATGGATAATGATGAGTTGATGGAAGTATGGGAAGCAAATCTTGCGGAACCTTCTTCCGGATCCAATAAGTTCAAAGGTATGTATTTTCAGGGATATCTGACCAGTTTTGAGAAGACATCTCCTGCAGATGATTTTGTGGAATTATCACTGACCTTTGGCCTGAATGGTGCGGGAAAACGTGGAGATGTAACCGTGACTGCAGAGCAGCAGGAAGCGGCAGAGTATGTGTTTGCAGACACACAGAAAACTGGAGCGTAAAAGTAGATACAGAGAGAGCGGCACAGGCTGCTCTCTTTTTTGAATGAGGAGGAAAATCACATGGTATTAAATATCAACGGAAATGATTATGAGATTCATTTTGGAATCGGTTTTGTAAGAAAACTGGATGAAAAATATTTTGTGACAAGCCAGTCTGGTGTTAAGTTTGGAACCGGTCTGGAAACAAAGGTACCGATGCTTCTGGATAACGATGCGGTAACATTAGCGGAATTTTTGTATGAGGGAACCTGTGCAGAAAAGAAACGTCCGACGCTGAAAGAAATCGATGAGTACATTGATCAGGTAGAAGACATTGATGCGTTGTATGAAGAGGTGATTGATGAATTAAAAAAGCACAACGCAACGAAGGCGAAGATGGCGCAGATGCAGAAGCTGATGGATGCAGCGAAGAAGAAGGAGTAACGTCATCGTCAGAAACTTATGACAATATCGTCCTGAACAGTCTGAGATATCTTGGAATACATGATTTTTCAGAGATAGACCGCATGACAATGTATGAATATTGTGTGCGGATGAAAGCACACAGACTGCAGCAGGTAGACCGTGAATATATGCTGCATTTACTGGCATGGCAGAGCTGGGATGTGCAGGCCATGAAAAAGCAGGGCAGAAAGAGAGTTCCGGTGTATAAAAATTTCAGTAAGTTCTTTGATTACGATGAAAAAGTAGAAGAAGCGATGACTGGAAAACCAGTGAAACACCATGGAATTGGCAAGCGCCTGATGCAGGCGGCAAGAATGCAGAAGGAAAGGAGGAAAAAGGATGGAAAGTTATAGTGTGCAGGCGGTCTTGAGCGTAGCTGATCAGGGATTTACCACGAAGATGAATGCGGCAGCAAAGTCACTGGATCAGATTGATTCCGGAGCAACACAGTCCAAGAGAAGTCTGCTGGATGTTGCCAAAGGCGCAGGTGCTTTTAAAGTGGTGGATATGGCTGTGAATAAGGTGAAATCTTCCGTGGATGGAGCAATCAAACGATTTGATACCTTGAATCAGTATCCGAAAGTTATGCAGCAGATCGGATTCTCTGCGGAAGATGCACAGAAATCCATGGATCAGTTATCGACTGGAATTGACGGTCTGCCGACATCATTGGATAGCATCGTATCCTCTACTCAGGGAATTGCAGTTCTGACCAGAGATTTGGATGGAGCAACAAAAACATCCATAGCATTAAATGATGCGTTTTTGGCATCCGGTGCAGCTACGGCTGATGCGGAACGAGGTTTGACACAGTATGTTCAGATGCTTTCCAAAGGATCCGTTGATCTTCAGGCATGGAGAACTCTGCAGGAAACGATGGGACCAGCATTATATGATGTGGCGGAAGCGTTTGGATATGCCGGTGAATCTGCACAGAATGATCTGTATGCAGCATTACAGAGTGGACAGATTACATTTACTCAGTTTAATAATAAGCTGATTGAACTGGACAGCGGTGTAAATGGATTTGCAGAACGTGCGAGAACAGCCAGTGCCGGTATTGGAACATCTTTCCAGAATCTGAATACAGCAGTGGTTCGTGGAATGGAAAAGGTGATCCGTTCCGCAGATAATAGTCTGACCGAAGCTGGACTTCCGAATTTTCAGCAGCAGTTGGAAACCACAAAAACAGGTGTGAATACTGCATTTACCGTGGCAAGTGAAGCAGTCGGTAAGTTTGTGAAGATTGCGGCTCCGGGTGTGAAGCTGGTGACCAACAATCTGGATACATTGATTCCGGTGCTTGGAACGGCAACAGGTGGCTTTGTAGCATATAAAGCAGCGATTGCTATTGATGATAAGGTTAAGAAGCTGAATAACGTGTGGAAAGAGGGAAAAGAACGCCTGCAGGCGATGCGGAGCGTTACAAATCTTCAGACGGCAGCTGTGAAATCACAGGAAGCAGCCACAATTGCTGCTACACGTGCGCATGAATTAAGCACCAAAGCCAGTGTTGCACAGAAAAAGGCAGAGGAAGCACAGACAGCAGCTAAGGCACTTGCAACAAAAGCAGCGAAAGCTCAGGAGAGAGCGGATATAGCACAGGCAAAAGCCAGTGCTGCTTCTTCAACTTCAACCGAACTCAGTGCAGAAGCTGCAAAATTAAAGTCGATAGCGGAATCTACGAATGCGGCAGCAACCAAGGCAAGCGAAGATGCAGAAAGAAAAGCGGCTATTGCGGCACAGTATCAGGCACAGGCAAATAAAGCGGCAGCAATGTCCGTTAATGCAGAGACGATTGCACAGGAAGCGAATACGGCAGCTGAGACAGCTGGTGCCAGAGCGGCGGAAGTAAGTAATGTGGCGATTGCTGTAAAAACAGCAGCAGTAGGCGTCCTTTCCGGTGAAATTAGTCTGGCCACGGCAGCGCAGTTGATCTGGAATGCTGCTATGAAAGCAAATCCGATCGGCACGGTCGTTGCAACCATTGCGGTATGTGTGGCAGGAATCGTAGCCCTTGTAAAAATCATCAGCAAGCTGAATAAGAAAATGCAGGATGAAAAGAAGCGCAGGGAAGAACTGGTGGATGCTATTGATGAGCATACAGAAGCGATTGATTCCAATAAAGACAGCCGGAAAGAGGAACTGGACGATATCAAAGCAACAACATCTGCCAATAAAAAGCTGATTGACCAGATTGTGGAACTTTCTAAAAAAGAGCGCAAATCTGCGGAAGATAAAGCAAAACTGCAGGGGCTGGTAGAGACATTAAATGGTTCTATGGATGATCTGAATCTTTCCTATAGTGAAGAAAAAGATCAGTTAAATATGACCAGTGAAGCACTGCAGGAAAAAGCGGATGCTTATGCCCGGTTGGATGAAGCCTCTGTAGCACAGGAGAATCTGACCAATGTTCTGAAAGATCAGGCGCAGGTGGAAGCAGATCTGGAAGAAGCGACCAAAGCAAGAACGGATGCGGAACAGAAATATAAAGAAGCAATTTCCGATGGAACATCTTACCGTCAGTATTATAAAACCATGACAGAGATGGGAGATAAACAGACGGAACTGAAAGAAAAACTGCAGCAGTTGGAATCTGAGCAACAACAGTACAGTGAGATTGTTGCACAGACACAGGCAGCGGCATCACAGGCTACATCAGAGAATACACAGCAGCAGAAAATCAGTCTGGAGAGTCTTTCGGAAGTACAGAAGGATACGGTAGACCGTATTACTGATGCTTATCAGACCATGACGGACAGTCTTGGTTCCTTGAATGACAAAATCGAGGAAGATAATGAGACAACATGGTCCAGTGTCCAGAAGAATCAGGCAGATACGATTCAAAAGACACAGGAGTTTGCTGATCTGTATTCACAGGCCATCAATGCCGGAGTCAGTGAGAGTTATCTGAATGCAATCGGAGCTACTGGTCCGGAAGCATTACCATTATTGCGCGACATGATGAACAGTGGTGTGGATGAAGTTCTGGCGGCACAGGATCAGTGGGAACAGGCATACGATTCCATCAGCCATACTTTTGTGGACTCCATGCAACTATCAGATGCGGATAAAGCGACTCTTAGGGACTATATCAAAGGAGAGTCCGGTGTACTTGGAACAATGGCACAGGCATTGGATGAAGCAGATTTTACCATGTTTAGTGATGTTGGAACAAACGTGGTTGATGCCGTGACAGATGAAGTGTCGAATAGTCCAAAGCCGACGATTGCAGGTGGAAATCTTGGTATTAGTCTGTACCAGGGAACGACTGATGCTCTGCAGATCCATTCTCCATCCAGACTGTTTATGCAGGTTGGACAGTATACGGTAGATGGTCTGGTTGAGGGAATTGAATCTAAGCAAAGCACATTGAATTCTGCTATGACCAAGATCATGAGCAATTTTGGCAAATCATCTGCAGATGCTGCAAAACGTTCTGTATCGACATTACCACAGATTTATGCAGCAGCATTCCAGGAAGTAAATTCTGCAACGTCTGCTGGTATGCAGAAAAATAAGACAATTATACAGACTGGCATGTCTGCAATGGAAAATACCACTAAGACAGGTTTTAACCATATGCAGTCTACGGCAAATCAGGGAAGTACAGGATTTTCAACAGCTGTGACAAAAGGAATGTCATCCGCAAAGACGCAAGTCGTCAGCAATGTAAATGCAATGGAGCGGACAGTGAATGGTATGGAAAGTAAATTCAGAACCAGTGGTTATTATGCAGCAGTTGGGTTGGCAAACGGAATCAACAGTGGTTCAGGAAAGGCTATTGCGGCAGCTAATCGTCTGGCAAATACTGTATCACAGACAATCAATAACGCTTTAAAGATTCATTCCCCATCAAGAGTAACAGAGGAAAGTGGTGAATTTACTACAGAGGGTATGGCGGTTGGTATGCTGAACAAGATCCGCGAGGTGCGCGAAGCAGCCAAACGTGTGGCACAGGAAGCAATTCCGACCGGTTATATCAACCGGATGGCGGCATCTGCCAATGCATTCCAGGTAGATACATCCTATTCTTATGCCGGAGATATCAATGCCAGATACTATTTTGAAATCCCGGTTGTAATTGACGGAAGAGAAGCTGCAAAAGCAACCGCTTCTTATACACAGGAAGAGATTGAAAAGAGGAACAAGCTGAATAAATATATGAGGGGGTATCGATGATGTATGATTTTGTAGATACAGATCAGATAAATACTCAGAAAAATATTGGTCCTGAATCAGTGAAAATTAACGGGACATATATAGAAGATATGGTATCGGGATACCTGACCTTATATACCAGCGGACGAGAATTGTTGGAATGTGAAGTGGATGATCAGACGATTGGAAACAGAGATGGTTCTGATTATAGAAGTAAACGATATCCACCGCGTACCATTACTGTTGGGTATCAGCTTTGTACATCATCAGCAGAAAAGTTCAGAGAAGCATATAATCAGCTGAACAAGATATTGAATGTGGAGCAGGCACAGCTTATTTTTGCAGATGAACCAGATAAATATTTTATCGGAACAAAAACAAGCAACACATCTGTGGAGTCTGGACGGAATTGCGTTACCGGAGAAATTGAATTCTATTGTGCAGATCCTTTTAAATATTCATTGAATGAAAAGAGCTTTAAAGCCAGCAAAAATACTTCAACCGGTATTTTAGAGACTACCATAACAAACAATGGTTCTATACCAGTGGCGGTCAGTTATGATGTACTGCATAACCATGAAAATGGCTATGTTGCCATGGTGAGTGCTTATGGAGCAATGCAGTTTGGCAGCAGGGAAGAACCGGATAGGGAAGTCAGGGAAAAATCGGAATTACTGTTGAATCTTTCGGACGGAAGTGCAATCAATAAAAAACTGACAGTTAGTACCGGAATACTGACGGATACCAAATATATCAAAAACGGTACATTCCGTACAATGAATTATACGGATGGAAACAAGCAGTCATTTTATTGTCTTACGGCAGATAGTTCCGGAAGTGGTTCTGGACAGTGGCATGGAGCCTGTGGACAGATCACGTTGCCGGCCAGAAGCGACGGAACAACCGGAAGTAAGAATTTTAAAGTGGATGCAAGGATATTGTGGAAGTTGGTATATGCATGGGAAACTGGGGTTATACAGGTAAATATTGGTGATCAGAATGGAAAATTACTGGCATCGTTGAATTTGTATAAAGTGGAACGAAGCATGTATAAATCAGTTATCCGAATGTGTCTTGGTGAAAATGCGACTATAAAAAATGAAATATGGTTTATGCCGGAAGATTGGAATAAACAGCCATACATGTATCATAGCGAAAACGGTGGCGGACATGAGTATGTCCTGAAAAATAATGACTGGTTTGAATTTTGCTTTGCAGGACAAAAGTTTCAGTATCGAGTTCCGGAGCTTGCAGATAAAAAGGCTGCAACAGTCACCGTTTGGATTGGACAATGGTCAGATTATGGCGAGATGCGGATGATTAATCAGATTGGAATCCGTGAGCTCACAGTGCGCTCAGACAATGTTTCATATATTTATGATATTCCGAATCGCTATCAGCAGGGGGACAAATTAACCATAGATGGTCCAAGAACAAAAGCATATGTGAATGGAATCCCGAATCTGGGGGATGAGGTAACAGGATCAAAATATTTTAAAGTTCCGCCAGGGGATACAAAAGTACAGTTTTTTTATTCTGATTTTTCAGATCCGGAACCAACGGTAACAGCAAGGATAAGGGAGGCTTATTTATAGTGGAAAATGTCAGAATTGCAATATTAAGCACGCACGATAATGTGTGTGCTTTTATGGACAATGAAGCTGTTGATGGTCTTCATTATTGGGATGATGAACTCCATCAATATTTAAGTGGCTCATCGCATACGTTTTCATTTAAAGCAGATGCCCGGCACGAAGATTCTGTGTATTTGACAGTGGGAAATAAAATTTCTTTTCAGTATCATAAAAAAGATTACTATTTGAACATTGTAAACTGTATTCGTAGCGAAGATGTGGTAGAAGTAGAAGCATATGTATTGAGTTTTGAATTGCTGAACGAATATGTATCTGCGTATGCGGCATCATCCGCTATGAGTTTTGAAGAATATCTGGATGTATTTGATTATGAAAAAACGGTACAGCTTGGAATAAATGAGGTATCAGATAAGGCAATAAAGCATGAGTGGACAGGCACAGATACGATTTTAGGGCGGCTGTTTTCTCTGGCGAATGTATTTAATGCAGAAATTGAATTTGTGACCAGATTGAACCAGGATTATTCTCTTGGGACAGTAATTTTAAATGTATATAAAGAACATTCTGACTCTGAGCAGGGAATTGGAAGAAATCGGACTGATATAACATTACGGTATGGTGTAGAAGTAGAAGGAGTAACGAAAACGTCAGACATGACAGATTTGTATACGGCAATTCGACCTACCGGTACAGATGGTCTGACTTTAAAAGAACTGGAAAAAACAGAACTTGATGAGGATGGCAATGTTGAATATCAGTTACAAAAAGGTGATGGAACGATTTGCGCGGTACAGGCCAGAGATCGTTTTCCATCCAATCTGATGGGAAAGCGGAGTGATGGATATATTGTATATTACTGGAATTATGAGACTGCCAATGTAAATATGCTTTATGGACAGGCTCTTGCACAGTTAAAAAAGAACTGTGTGCCGCAGGTCAGCTATGATGTAAAGGGATATTTTGATCTTGAAATCGGAGATACTGTGATTGTCTGCGATGAAGAATATACACCAGAGCTGTATCTGAGCGTCAGAGTTGTGGAACAGTCTGTTAGCTTTACAGATCTGTCAAAAAATAAAACGACGGTAGGAAATGTAAAAGAGCTTCAGTTAGAAATAGATGCGGAACTTCTTGCCAGAGTACAGGAACTGGCTTCTGCGATCAATCAGGCAGATTCAAAATATGCAACGAAAACAGAACTTGGGGAAACGGATAAAAAGGTTACTAAAGTAGATAACAAAGTGACAGCTTTGGAATCTGTAGTTGCAGATAAAGTAAGCGCAAAAGAATTGGAAGCTGATCGGGCAAGGATTACTTCACTTGAAGCCGGGAATGTAGATATTAAAAACAAACTGACCGCCAATGAAGCATCCATCAACAGTCTGGTAGCCAAAGATGCAGAGATTGATGGAAAACTGACCGCACAGGACGCAAGCATTAAGAAACTGGATGCAGAAAAGCTCAGTGCAGAAGATGCCAATCTGACCTATGCAACCATTGAGAGCCTGAAAGCCACCGATGCAACGATCACCAACCTCAGCGGTGATTATGCATCATTCAAAGATACGACCACGGAAACATTAAAAGCCCAGACTGCAGATATCGTAGATCTGAAAGCCAACAAATTAAGTGCCACGGATGCAGATATCCGCTATGCCAACATTGATTTCACCAACATTGGCAAGGCTGCCATGGAGTACTTCTATGCACAGTCCGGTCTGATCAAGGATGTTACGGTTGGAGATCAGACGATCACTGGTGAGCTGGTCGGTGTCACGATCAAAGGTGATCTGATTGCCGGAAATACGATTGTAGCAGATAAGTTAGTAATCAAAGGCAACGATGGCCTATATTACAAGCTGAACACGGACGGCGCAACCGTTGAAAAAGAGCAGACAGATTACAACTCTTTGAAAGGTTCTATCCTGCAGGCCAAGTCAGTTACCGCAGAGAAAATCAGTGTAAAAGACCTTGTAGCCTTTGGAGCAACAATTGGCGGTGTGAACATTGCAGACAGTTCCATCTATTCTGGAGTGAAATCATCCATCAATAACACGACCAGAGGATTCTATCTTGGAAAAGACGGACAGGCAGCATTTGGTGATTCGAGCAATTATCTGAAATATTTTCAGGACACAGATAGTACGTGGAAATTGGCGATTGCTGCAGATGAGATTACGTTTAGTAGTGGCACAAATGTGGCTGATGCAATCGGTGGTTCAGTGGCCAGTACAACCGAAGAGTTTTATAAATCGACATCTCCAACCTCATTGCAAGGTGGTTCATGGTCAACAACAGCACCAATGTGGACTGATGGAACTTATATCTGGCGGAGAACGGCAGTAGTGTATGGTGATGGCAGCAGTGAGTATACTCCATCAGCTACAGGAGTCTGCATTACCGGAAATACTGGAGAGAAAGGTGATAAAGGCGATAAGGGAGCAACTGGAGCAACAGGTCCAAAAGGTGATACAGGTGCTACCGGACCGCAAGGACCACAGGGTGAGAAAGGTGAGACTGGCTCAACAGGCCCACAAGGACCGAAGGGGGACAAAGGTGATGCTACGAATTATTGGAAAAATGGTGGCGTTTTAGATCTTCGAACGTCAACATACGATGTGAATAAGTGGTATCCGTTCGTTGCAAATTATGGTTTAGATGCTGGCTTCACCGAACATATCCGTGTTTGGTATGCACTGGAAGGAAATGCAGTTCCATCGTGGAGCCAACATTCAGCAGGATATACTGTAAACTTTGAAATTGACATGAATGGTTCTGGTTGGGGAACTGCCGATTATGCTGGCGTATCAAAAGTAGTGCATGACAGTTATCGTTTTTGTGACGTTTCACCAGTATCATGTACGCAGTGTTCTTACTCTTCACGACCGATATTATGGCTTAGAGGTGGTGGACTTTATCATTGGCAATCATCAGGAAACCAGACAGCATGGACTGGTTATACCACAAATACAAATATCTATAGTTCCACATATCCATGGTACGTAGAACCGGTATCCAGCCGCCCAACACCAGAGGGAATGAATTACCAGTCTGAAATAGTTCAGAACAGAAATAACATCACTCTGAAAGTATCAAAGAATGATGTGCTTAATCAACTCAACTCCGAACTGACTGTAACAGGAAATCAAATCAAACTCACCACAGGACATTTCACAGTCAACGCAACGAATCTGACAATTACATCAGATGGTACGCTGACATGTAAGAATGGTGTGTTCAGTGGAAAGCTGGAAGCGGCGACAGGAACATTTGCAGGAAGCTTAAGCGCAGCAAGTGGTACATTCAAAGGCGATATTACAGGAGCAACGGGTAACTTTGCTGGAAATATAAGGGCTTCCACGATAAAAATCGGTTCCACGTCAGACGATGCTACGGCGTATTATGGTTTATCGGTATCTTCAAGTGGCACGGTCATTGAAGGCACAGGAAGAGCAGCAGGCAGGATAACAGCGGATAGCTCATATGCGAAATTATCTGCGGGATTGAGCGGAGCAGAGGCTACAGTTTCATGTGCAGGTGATGAAACAGTTACCGTTTCTGCTACCGATATCAAATTGAATGGTACAACTTATGTAAATAGCCGCGTGGTCCATCCTATGCTGTTTACGACATACACCCAATACAAGTCGCTTACATTCTCTGCAAACTCAGCACAGAACATTGGTTTAAGTGCTTGCCCTACTGCAGCTAGTATGGGATACACGAATGTTCAGTGTCTTGGTGGCGTAACAAATAACGCAAATGTATACGTTCTGGGTTCGGCATGGCTTACAAATCCAACAGCAACAAGTAGAAGTATAACGATGATAGTATGGTATTTGCTGTATTACTAAGAAAGGAGAAAACAATGATTCAGACACAGGATTTACAACTTTTATACAACACTATGAAAGACATTGAGACGAAAGGGGAGAGCACAAAGGTGATGGCAGATTGTCTCAGATTTATTGAACAGAAAATTCAGGAATCACAGGCACCTGCTCCGATTCCAGCACCGGAACCGGTTGATATGCCAGCGGAAGCTGTCGTGGATGTAGTAGATTCGGATCAGACAGCAGAATAAAGATAATCAGAGTCGACACTTCGGTGCCGGCTCTTTTGATGGAAAGGAGATCCTATGGAAAACGAAGAAATCGTAAAAAGCTTGGCAAAGTATGAAGAAAAGATTAAGGTTGCCAACCACAGAATTGACGATTTGGAAAAACAGCAGGGACAGATTCAAAAGCTTACACTGTCAGTCCAAGAACTGGCTATGTCAGTAAAAAACATGGTAGAAGTGCAAAAAGACCATAGCGACAAGCTGACTGAGTTGGAGGCAAGACCAGCGCAGAACTGGAACACTATGACACGAACGGCATTCACTACTATAGTAAGTGCTATTGCCGGAGCAGCAGCATTAGCGTTTATCAATTCTATTGTCCCGTTTATGTAGAAGGAGAAAGACGATTATGAGTAAAAAATGGTTAAAATGTGCGGGAATCCGTGCAGTAAAAACAGCAGCACAGACAGCGGTAGCAATGCTTCCAGTGGCAGCGGCTATCAATCAGGTAGACTGGAAAATGGTTATGGGTACAGCAGCATTAGCATTTGTAGCTTCTATGCTGACTTCTCTGGCAGGCATTCCGGAAGTTGATAACGAGGAGGTGGATGAATAATGACAGCAATTAGTATTCATGCCGGACACAACCCGGCAGGAAAAGTAGCCTGCGGAGCAACAGGCCTGCTTGACGAATCAAAAGAAAACCGTCTGATCGTGACAGAGATGATCAACATCATGCGAAACTGCGGATGGACCGTCTACAATGACACCGTAGATAATGGCAGCAGCCAGAATGATGTCTTGGACAAAATCGTAGCAAAGTGTAACTCACACAGCGTATCTTTTGTATTTTCCATCCATTTAAACTCTGGCCGGAACGATTACCCGGGTGACGGACGCATCGGCGGATTCGAAGTGTGGGTAAATGCAGCGAACAAAGGAAAACCAGAGGTGGCAGAGCGGATTCGTGCAAATATGAGCAAATACGGATTCACGGACCGTGGTACCAAAATTTCCAAAAACCTCAAAGTCCTCAACAAAACCAATGCGCCGGCACTCCTGTTGGAAATCTGCTTCGTGGATGACCGTGACGACTATAACCTCTACCAGAAAGTTGGCTATAAAGCAATCGCTAAGGCAGTGGCCTATGCGATCATGAACAAATCATTGGAAGAGATTCCGGCAAACCTCAACGGCCGTGTTGCTGATCAGGCTGCAGCTGACGGAAACTGGTATTATTACGAAAACGGTCAGATTGCATATGACAAGACTACCGTAGCACAGAATAAAAACGGCTGGTGGTATGTCTACAACGGCAAGGTAGACTTTGGTTACACTGGTATCGCCAGGAATCAGAATGGCTGGTGGCGCATCGTCAATGGAAAAGTTGATTTTAACTGCAACAGCGTAGAGAGCAATGAGAACGGCTGGTGGAAACTGAAAGACGGAATGGTTGATTTCAGCTACAATGGTCTGGCAGCCAATAAAAACGGCGTGTGGTATGTGAAGAATGGAAAGGTTGACTTCGATTATTCCGGTGAAGTTGCCTGCAAGATTTCCAAAGGAAAACTGGTAATCTGAACCAGTAATCTGAACCGGTGATAATAATCATTGAAAAAAATCCATATATCGGCTATAATGTAGAATCGAACACATGGACGAAAGGAAGTAAGAATGGATAAAAATATTGATTTTTCAAATCAGATGGAATTAGAACACATTTTAGGCGATATAGATTTAAATGAAGAAGCACCGGTGGAAGAGCCGGCAAGACAGTATTATTTTATTGCAAAGGCACGGAAATATATCACAGAAATTTCAGAGAAGTTAGGCAGACCACTTTTCTCGCATGTCGAAACCTTTGGTTGTCAGATGAACGCCCGTGACTCCGAAAAATTATGCGGTATCTTAAATGCCATTGGCTATCAGGAGTCCGAATCCGAGGATGCGGATTTTGTCATTTACAATACCTGTACGGTCCGTGAAAATGCAAACAATAAAGTATACGGACGTCTTGGCTACCTGCATGGATATAAGAAGAAAAATCCACATATGATGATCGCGCTCTGCGGATGTATGATGCAGGAAGAAAAAGTAGTAGAAAAAATCAAACAGAGCTACCGTTTTGTAGACCTGATTTTTGGTACACATAATATTTTCAAATTTGCGGAACTTCTGGTGCAGTCCATCGAGAATAAAAAGATGGTTGTTGACGTATGGAAAAATACAGACCAGATCGTTGAGCAGTTGCCAAATGAGCGTAAATTCCGCTTCAAGAGCGGTGTCAACATCATGTTTGGCTGTAACAATTTCTGTAGTTACTGCATCGTTCCGTATGTAAGAGGACGGGAGCGGAGCAGAGAACCGCGTGAGATCATCCGTGAGATCGAGAACTTTGTGGCAGATGGTGTTGTGGAAGTTATGCTTCTGGGACAGAATGTTAATTCCTATGGAAAGAACCTGGAGCAGCCGATCACTTTTGCACAGCTTTTGGAGCAGATTGAGAAGATTGAAGGCCTAGAGCGTATCCGTTTCATGACTTCTCATCCGAAGGATCTCTCCGATGAACTGATCGAAGTAATGGCAAAATCAAAGAAAATCTGCAGACACCTGCATTTACCATTGCAGTCCGGCAGCAGCCGTCTGTTAAAAATTATGAACCGCCATTATGACAAGGAGCAGTATCTGACTCTGGTGGATAAAATCCGTGCGGCAATCCCGGATATTGCATTGACTACAGATATCATTGTCGGATTCCCGGGTGAGACCGAGGAAGATTTTGAGGAAACTATGGACGTGGTTCGCAAAGTGCGTTACGACAGTGCATTCACCTTCATTTATTCCAAACGTACCGGTACACCGGCTGCAAAAATGGAAGAACAGGTACCGGAAGATGTGGTAAAAGTACGTTTTGACCGCCTGTTAAAGGAAGTACAGGAGATTGCGGCAGAGAAATCCGCACGTTTGACCGGACAGGTGCAGGATGTACTGGTAGAGAGCGTCAACCATCAGGATGACAGTCTGCTCACCGGACGACTTGGCAACAACAGCGTAGTACATTTCCCAGGCGGAAAAGAACTGATCGGACAGATCATTCCGGTGCGCCTGGATGAATGTAAAGGTTTCTATTATATTGGAAGCAGGGCATAAGCATGGACAAAAAAATCGGTAAAAAAGAGATTTTATTACTGGTCATTATCTTTGTGGCAGCGGTGATCGGATATTTTGTGTTTCAGAAGATGCAGAGTACACCCGGAGGACAGGTCAAAGTGACGGTAGATGGAAACGTATATGGCACTTATGATCTGCATACGGCAGGAGAGAAAGCGCAGAAAATCGAGATAAAAAACGCAGATGGAACGGTGACAAATACCCTTGTGATCGAAAATGGAAAAGCGGATATGATCTCCGCGGATTGCCCGGACAAACTCTGTGTAAATCAGCATGCAATTTCTTCCAACGGGGAGACCATCGTGTGCCTGCCAAATAAAGTCGTGGTGGAAGTGGAAGACGGGGAAGAAGCCCAGTTTGACACCCAGACGAAGTAGTAGAGTGGGAGTTTTTCATGTATTCATATATAAAAGGAACATTAGAGGAAGTAAGTGAAGACCTGATTGTCGTGGAAAATAACGGCATTGGATACAATATCCTCATTTCCGCCCGTATGCTGGATGCACTTCCAGCCCGGGGCGAACAGGTCAAGATCTATACCTATCTGTATGTAAAAGAAGATGCCTTTTCTCTGTTTGGTTTTCCGAGCAGAGACGAGCTGGAAATGTTTAAATTATTGATCAATGTCAGTGGAATCGGTCCAAAAGGCGGACTGGCAGTGTTATCTGTATTGTCTGCAAATGATCTGCGTTTTGCCATTGTGGCAGAGGATGCCAAGACTATCTCCAAGGCACCGGGCATCGGAAGCAAGACCGCAAAACGTCTGATCATTGAACTGAAGGATAAGATTGATCTGGAAGTTGCCATCGAGACCGGATTTGAGGAGATGGAGACACCGGCAGCAGGCGGAAGCAGTAATAACCGTATCCGTAAGGAAGCATCCGAAGCGCTTGTGGCACTTGGATACAGCGCCACAGAAGCATCTAAAGTGCTTTCCGGTATCGAGATCACAGAAGATGATGACGTGGAAAGTGTATTGAAGACAGCATTAAAAAATATGGCATTATTTTAAGATAGTCAGCTTTATTTATGTTGATGCAATGTAGTTTTTGAAGAATAAAAGCAGTGGATATAAAATAATGTAGTGTATTGAAGCGAGGAAATTCATGGAGAAACGAGTCATTTCGACACAGATCCAGGAAGAGGATATGCAGACAGAATTCAGCCTGCGTCCCCTGTCACTGGAAGAATATGTCGGACAGGAAAAAATAAAAGGCACCCTGCGTGTCTATATCGAGGCGGCACGGCAGAGACAGGAACCGTTAGACCACGTACTGTTTTACGGACCGCCGGGACTTGGAAAGACCACACTTTCCGGTATTATCGCCAATGAAATGGGCGTGCATATGAAGATCACTTCCGGTCCGGCCATTGCAAAACCGGGAGAAATGGCATCGATTTTAAGTAATTTACAGGAAAATGATATTTTGTTTGTGGATGAGATCCACCGGCTGAACCGTCAGGTAGAAGAAGTTCTGTATCCGGCCATGGAAGATTATGCCATTGATATCATGATCGGCAAGGGAGCATCCGCCCGTTCCATTCGACTGGATCTGCCGAAATTTACCCTGGTTGGTGCGACCACCCGTGCAGGACTGCTTTCCGCACCGCTGAGAGACCGCTTTGGTGTGATCCAGCATCTGGAGTTTTATACCCCGGAGGAATTGCAGACGATCATTGTGCAGTCTGCAAAGAAACTTGGTGTGGAGATCGAACCAGAAGGCGCTGCTGAGCTGGCAAAACGTTCCAGAGGAACGCCGCGACTGGCGAACCGACTGCTGAAGCGTGTCCGTGATTTTGCACAGGTAAAATACGATGGCGTGATCACGAAGGAAGTTGCTTCCTTTGCACTGGATCTGCTGGAGGTAGACCGCTGTGGTCTGGATAAAAATGACCGGTTGATCCTGCTGACCATCATTCAGAAATTTGGCGGCGGCCCGGTAGGACTTGAGACACTGGCAGCAGCGGTAGGTGAGGATTCCGGAACCATTGAGGATGTGTACGAACCCTATCTGGTAAAAAACGGATTCCTGAACCGTACACCAAAAGGTCGTGTGGCGACAGCACTGGCGATCGAGCATTTCAAAGAAAAATAGAAGCAGTATAGGGCAGAATGTGTGTATCTGCTCAGGAACTATTTTGTAGATCACAGACAAAAACTGTGAAAAGGGGAAGCAAAATGACAAAGAAATCTATGGTACAGGTTGTGATCGGTGGAAAGATCCTGACAATGGGTGGTTATGAAGATGAGACCCATATTCAGAAAATTGCATCCTGCGTCAATCGTGTGATGCAGCAGATGGAGGAAGTGGACGAATACCGCTGTCTGCCGTCGGATCTGAAACCTGTATTTATTCATATTAATATTGCAGATGAACTTGTGACAGCCCAGGAACAGATTGAACAGCTGGAACAGGATCTGCGCCAGAAAGAAAACGAACTGGCAGAACTGAAACAGGAACTGGCAGAGACAGAAGTAAGACTTGAAAAACTGGAAGGACATAAAAAACGATGAAGCATGAACTGTTAGCACCGGCAGGTTCACTGGAAATCTGTAAAGCGGTTATGAATGCCGGAGCAGATGCGGTATATCTGGGCGGAGACAAATTTGGTGCCCGCGCCTTTGCAAAGAATTTTACCCAGGAAGACCTGAAAGAGGCACTGGATTTTGCACATATGCGGGGAAAAAAGATTTTTCTCACCGTCAATACTTTGTTGAAAAATAAAGAAATCGGAACAGAACTGTTTTCCTATCTGCAGCCGTTGTATGAATATGGTCTGGATGCGGTGATCGTACAGGACTATGGTGTTTTCCAGTTTATCCGCAGAAATTTCCCGGAGCTTCCACTGCATGCAAGTACCCAGATGTCGGTATCCAATGTGGCCGGAGCAAAATTTCTCATGGAGCACGGCGCAGAGCGAATCGTAACCGCCCGTGAGCTGTCCAGTGCGGAGATTCGCCGGATTTATGATGAGACAGGCGTGGAGATCGAAAGCTTCATTCACGGTGCCCTTTGTTACTGCTATTCCGGTCAATGTCTGATGAGCAGCATGCTCGGTGGACGGAGCGGAAACCGTGGCCGTTGTGCACAGCCATGCCGGCTGGCTTATCAGGTGATGGATACAAAAGGCAATCTGTTACATAAAAAAGAAAAATATCCGTTGAGTCCGAAAGACCTGTGTACCATTGAATTACTTCCTGATTTATGTGAAAGCGGTATTTACTCTTTCAAAATTGAGGGAAGAATGAAAAAACTCGAGTACGCAGCCGGGGTTACGTCGATTTATCGTAAATACCTGGATTTGTATGAGGCATCACCGGAATCTTATAAAGTAGAGAAAGCGGATATGGAACGTCTGCTTTTACTCGGAAACCGAAATGGATTTACAAAAGGCTACTATGAGATGCGAAATGGCCGTTCCATGATGACACTGACGGATTCTTCTCACAGCAGCAATGATGCAAAAATGGCTTATCAGCCGGCAGCGGAACGAAAACTTCCGGTGCGGATGCAGGCTGTATTTCATGCGGATCAACCGATGGAGTTATCGGTGACACTTCTGAATGGAGAAAAAAATCCATCTGAAGTTACCGTGACCGGAGCCTGTCCGGGGCTGGCCCAGAACCGTCCGTTATCCCGTGAGGAACTGGAAAAGAGACTGCGCAAGACCGGAGATACCCCATTTGAGGCGGTAGAACTGGAAATCAGTCTGGAGGATGGACTGTTTGTACCGGTGGGACAGTTAAATGAACTGCGCAGAAGTGCACTGGAACAGTTACAGGATCAGCTGTTAAAGCAGGGACGAAGAAAAGCACCTGAAAAGCAGCAGAAAAATCCGTATGAATTTAAAGATTTAGCATCGGATACGGAAGATGGAAAGCCACTGTTAAATGTATGGATTTCTTCGACAAAACATCTTCCGATGCTGTTACAGAACCCGAGTGTTGGAATGATCACACTGGAAGACTGTGGAGCAGAATTGCATCTTGTGGAGCAGATCCATCAGGCCGGAAAGCAGGCAGGCTTTGCTTTCCCTTATGTTTTACGTGAGAATTCTGAACAGATGCTGAAAAAAGTAGCTGCAGATTTACAGCTTTTTGACCGGGTCTGGGTGCACAGCTATGATGGCATTGGATTTGCAAAAGAAGCTCTTGGAATCCCGGCGGAAAAACTGGCGCTGGATGCAGGATTATACGTATTTTCCAATGAGGCAGCCGCAGATTTCCTGACAGATGGATTTACCGGCTATACGGCATCTCAGGAGCTGAACAGCAAAGAACTTGCGCATATGAAAAATGAACAGGCGGAACTGATGCTTTATGGCTATGCACCGCTGATGATTTCTGCACAGTGTGTATACAAAAATTATGCATCCTGCATCAAGGAAAAACATGGCGCGGGAGCGCAAAATGAGCACCTGTACCTGAATGACCGTTATCAGAAGCAGTTTGAAGTTGTGCGCAACTGCAGACACTGCTATAACGTGATCTACAACAGTCAGCCGACCAGCCTGCTTCATCAGGCGAAAACCATCCGAAATCTGGATTTTGCTTCCTACCGGATCGTATTCCGAAATGAGAGCGAGCGGAAGATACAGGAAATCCTGAATCAGTATGCGGATGCCTTTGTCGGTGGCAAAGAAGTTCCTACACCGAAAGAGGGAACCTTTACCAACGGACATTTTCGAAGAGGTGTTGACTGACGCACAAGTAAGGAGAAATTATGATACATTTGATCACAGAATTGTCCAAATATGTGATGATCATTCTTTTTGCCATTTATACCTGGTACAGTTATGTGGTACTGGTTGTAAAAAACGAAGAACGGCAGAAGCGGATGTATAAAGCACAGACCACTTGTATGATGTTGATTCATCTGGATGCATTTATGGTTCTGTTTGCCGTGACAAAAGAATTAAAGATTCTGATCTTTTACGGAGCTCAGGTGCTGTTTGTCCTGTTTTTGTTCCTGATCTACCGGATCATATACAAGCGGGCGGCGCGGCTGGTCGTAAATCACATGTGTATGCTGATGCTGATCGGATTTATTATCCTGACCAGATTAAACTTTGAAAATGCGATCCGGCAGTTTGAAATCGCGGTTGCAGCGGCAGTGATCTCAGCATTTATCCCGATCCTGGTCAGAAAATTGAAGTTTTTGCGGAAATTTACATGGTTTTACTGTGCCATCGGTGTGGTAGCACTTGGAATCGTTCTTGTACTTGGAAAAATGAGTGGCGGTGCGCATCTGTCCTTTACTGTGGCAGGTATTACACTGCAGCCTTCCGAGTTTGTAAAAATTATATTTGTATTTTTTGTGGCCTGCATGCTGTACGAAGCGACGGATTTTCGACAGGTGTGCATTACCACTGTTGCGGCGGCGGTGCATGTGGGAATCCTGGTATTGTCCACTGACCTTGGAGCGGCCCTGATCTTCTTTTTGACCTATGTGGTAATGCTGTATGTGGCAACCCGGAAACCGGTATATTTTTTCGGTGGTCTTGGTGTGGGCTGTCTGGCTGCGATTGCCGGATCAAAGCTGTTCTCCCATGTGCGGGTGCGAATTGAGGCATGGAAAGATCCTTTTGCCTCCATTCATGGCGGCGGCTGGCAGGTGGCGCAAGCGTTATTTGCCATTGGAACCGGTGGCTGGTTCGGTATGGGACTTTATCAGGGAATGCCGGATAAAATCCCGCTGGGAGCATCCGACTTTGTGTTTGCATCCATTTCAGAAGAAATGGGTGGAGCCTTTGCAGTATGCATTGTATTAGTATGTTTCAGCTGTTTTTTGATGTTTTTGAATATTGCGATGCAGATCAAAGACCAGTTTTATAAGCTGATCGCGCTGGGACTTGGCTGCGTATACGGTGTTCAGGTATTTTTGAATGTGGGCGGTGTTATCAAATTTATTCCGTCAACGGGACTGACCCTTCCGCTGATCAGTTACGGAGGAAGTTCCATTTTGTGTACGATGGTTATGTTTGCCATTATTCAGGGACTGTATATTATGAGGCAGGATGAAGAAGGAGAATTCGATGAGCAGAAGAATCGAGGACGAAAACAGAAGAAGAACAACGGCCCGAAACAGAGCATCGACCGGAAGAAACAGCAGAAGCCGAAGGAAAAATCAGGCCAGACAAGGGATCGAGGTCATGAATCTGGATCAGGCAGAACGCGAAACGGCAGGTCCTCGCGGTTCGATGAGAAGGAAGTCGAGGAAATCTGGTAGAAATCTGGAATTCCTGATCATTACCTATCTGTTTCTGGCAATCTTTATCGGAATGATCGGCTATTTTGTATATTTTCAGCTGGTAAAAAGTGAGAGTGTCATCAACAGCTCTTATAACTCCCGTCTGGATTTGTATGCGGAGCATGTCATCCGGGGAGATATTACAGCGGCGGACGGCACGGTGCTTGCAACCACAAAGACAAGTGAAGACGGAAGCGAGACCAGGGAATATCCATATGGCCGTATGTTCGCTCATGTGGTGGGATATATGAACAATGGAAAAGGCGGACTGGAGTCTCAGTACAATTTTAACCTGCTCCGTTCCCATTCCTTTTTCCTGACACAGATCATCAACGATCTGAAAAATGAGAAAAACCAGGGGGACACCCTTGTGACTACGCTGGATTATGATGTGCAGAAGACGGCTTACGATGCACTTGGCGACCGGGATGGCGCGGTGGTGGTCATGGAAGTAAAGACCGGAAAAGTACTCGCCATGGTGTCAAAACCGGATTATGATCCGAATACACTGGCAGATAAATGGGATGATATCGTGTCAGATGAAAACAGCAGTGTATTATTAAACCGTGTAACTTCCGGTTTGTATCCGCCTGGGTCCACTTTCAAGATTTTTACCACATTGGAATATGTGCACGAAAATCCGAATTATCAGGATTACAGTTTTGATTGCGAAGGTGAACTGAACGTGGATGGAAATGAGATTCATTGTTATCATAAAGCGGTACACGGTCAGGAAACGTTGAAGGATTCCTTTGCTAATTCCTGTAATACCTCATTTTCCAATATCGGTCTGTCACTGGATATTTCCAATTTCCGAAACCTGTGCGAGAGCATGTTGTTTAACCAGAAACTGCCGGGAAGCCTTGCCGGAAGCAAGAGCAGCTTTGCATTGACTGCAGATGCGGATAAAGGCAAGATTATGCAGACTTCCATTGGTCAGGGTGATACGCTGGTATCACCGCTTCATATGGTATTTGTTGCTGCAGCTATTGCGAATGATGGTGTGGCTATGGAGCCTTGCGTGGTAGATCATGTGGAAAATGACGGCGGTATTCATGTGAAAAATTATAAGGAGAAAGAATACGGACAGCTACTTTCCACTTCCGATGCAGCACTGCTGCAGGATTTTATGCGCGGTGTGGTAGAAAACGGAACAGGAAAAGCTTTAAACGGCCAGAGTTATACCGCTTACGGCAAGACTGGATCTGCTGAGTATAACAGTGCCGGTGACAGCCATGGATGGTTCGTCGGTTACGGTCATAAGGATGGCTATAATGATATCGCCATTGCGGTTGTGGTAGAGGATGGAGGATCAGGAAGCCAGTCCGCGGTACCGGTGACAAAACAGATTTTTGATGTATATTTCAACAAATAAAAATTGGCGAAGTATTGCAAGTTAACTCCAAAAGGCGTATACTTAAAACCAGATTTGAGACCGCATCGGGAGGGCTTGCAATGATAGAAGCAACCAGTTGTGGCGGTGTGGTTATATTCCGTGGTAAGATTCTGTTGCTGTATAAAAATTATCGTAACAAATATGAAGGCTGGGTTTTACCGAAGGGAACGGTAGAAGCCGGCGAGGAGTATAAGGATACTGCTGCAAGAGAAGTCAGAGAGGAGACTGGCGTAGATGCCTCCATTATAAAATATGTGGGAAAGAGCCAGTATACATTTACAGTTCCTGAGGATACTGTAGAAAAACAGGTGCATTGGTACCTGATGATGGCGGACAGTTATTATAGTAAACCGCAGCGCGAGGAATATTTCGTGGATTCCGGTTATTATAAATATCATGAAGCCTACCATCTGCTGAAATTTGCAAATGAGAAACAGATTCTGGAAAAAGCTTATCAAGAGTATCTTGACCTGAAACGGAGCAATCTGTGGGGAACGAAGAAATATTTCTAGAATTCGGAGTAGACAG
>CAVEOS010000024.1:0-7315 GCA_963617435.1 Lachnospiraceae bacterium | reverse complement strand
GTAGACAGAATTAGTAAAACGATCGTGCCAGATGGTTTTATTAATTCTGTTTGTATATATGCAAAAATATCAGTCGAGAATAAGATTGAGGGAACACTACATGTATTGGTATAGACATTTATATTTTGATAAAAAATACATCCACCATGTCAATCGGTTGAAATACAAGATTGAACATGGACAAGCACATAAGGGTGTATATCTGATCAATCTGCCGCGGCGTGAGGGCGCCCTGCTGGAACTGATCCCGAGTATCCTGCTGCAGCAGAGCCGTTACCCGCGGGAATCCCTTTGTATCATAGGAATGGGAAGCAGCCGGGGACAGGCGCTGGAGCTGATGCGCCAGATCATTGATACGGTGTATCGGGAACAGGGAAACTTTGATATCGCATCCTATCTGCAGATTGAGCCGGAGCCGATTCCAGAGGAAGAGGTGATGCAGACATGATGATTTTTTTGACGATCCTGAAGATCATAGGCATTGTGCTCTGCGTGATCCTTGGAATCATTGCGGTGATCTTATTTGTGCCTATCTGCTATGAGCTGGATGCGGATATTGATCAGAAGGAATTCAAAGCCAGGGTTCACTGGCTGGGACGACTGGTCCGATTTGAGTTTTGCTGGAAGGAAAAAGTGCATGCCGTGTTGAAGATCCTGTGGTTTGTGATTGATTTTACAGATCCGGAGGCGGTAGCAGCCAGAAAGGCGAAAAAAGAAGAAAAAGCCCGGAAGAAACAGTTAAAACAGCAGAAGAAAGAAGCCAAAGAGCGGGAGAAGCAGGCGCGTCACAATGAAAAAGAGAAGCAGCAGAAAGCGGTGGATCGGGAAGCGAGGGCGCAGCAGAGAGAAGAATTCCGCAGGCAGCAGGGTGAAACTGAAAAAACAGAGCGTAGAGATATATCAGAAAAGTCCGATTGTGCAAAAACGAAAGTAGAGAATACGGATGCATCTGTTAAAAATATCGGTGAAAAAGTGAGTATGACACAGGAAGTATCTGTTTCTAGTGTATCAGATAACCTGGAAAACTTGTCAAAAAACCAGACCGAACAGGAAACAGAGCAACAGAAAAATAATACAGCATCTTCTGGGCAGCAAAAGGTTCAACAGGAAGAAAAACAATCCGTTCTGGATAAATTAAAATCGGCTCATGGAAAAGCAAATTCCATCAAGGATAAAGTGAAAAGCGGCATTGCCGTTATTCAGTTTTTACGTGAACAGGAGCTGATCCCGGCCGTCTGGGTGAAATTAAAAGTATTTCTCCTTCATATCCGTCCGAGAGTCCTGCAGGGACATTTGAAATTTGGATTATCAAATCCGGCGGACACCGGACAGGTACTTGGCGGAATTGCCATGGTTCCGTTTTTATATCAGACGGAACTGCAGATCGAACCGGATTTTGAAGCAGAGGACAATTATATACAGGGGCAGGTATACAGCCGGGGACATATGTGTTGTATCCATCTGGTGATCCTGATCATTCGATTGCTGAGAGACAAGAAAATACGCAGTGTGATTCACACGATAAGAGAGAACAAATAACAGGAGGTATTGGAAAAATGGCAGAGAATAAAAATACATTTCAGACAACTGTAGAATCTCTGATGAAAGGAATGGATGGATTTGTATCTTCCAAAACAGTGGTTGGTGAGCCGATTCAGGTAGGAGAGACCATCATCCTTCCGCTGGTGGACGTATCTTTCGGTATGGGCGCCGGTGCATTTTGTGGGGAAAAGAAGAAAAACAGCGGCGGCGGTATCGGTGGAAAAATGTCTCCAAGCTCCGTACTTGTAATTCAGAACGGAAGCACCCGTCTGGTCAGCGTAAAAAATCAGGATGGCATTTCCAAACTGTTAGATATGATTCCGGATTTCGTTGACAAATTTATGAAGAAGATGGATGAGAAAAAGAATCCGGAAGAGGCAGAAGCCAGAAAAGAAGCAAAAAAGGAAGCTGCAGAAGAGATGAAAGATATGCTGAATATTGACAAAGAAGAAAAGTAAAACCGTTTTACTGGTTTTATCATGAATATAAGCAGAGTCATAAAATCCCCTGCATTATCATAGGATAATGTAGGGGACTTTTTTATGTGTAACAGAACGACCAAACAACTGGCAGGATTTATCCTGTTCTGGATCGGGATCGGAATGATCGTGATGCTGTTTATGCCAAATAATTTTGTGGGAATTTTGATTGCCAGCGGATTTATGCTGCTGGGATATACCTTGTACTGTAAATCATGAGAGAAATGAGATAGAAGTGAGCTGTCAGGTATAGTGAAAACAAATAGATGTAAGATTGTCCGATAAACGTAAAAATGACTGGCAGATATCTGCCAGTCACTTCAATGTTTTTTCTTATGCTCTTTCAACTTTGTTGGATCTCAGACAAGAAGCACAAACGTATAATGATTTATGAGTACCATTAACATTACATTTAACTTTCTTGATGTTTGATTTCCACATTCTATTAGATCTTCTATGAGAATGACTCACATTGTTTCCGAAATGAGCGCCTTTTCCACAAACACTGCACTTTGCCATGATTGCACCTCCTTGCGTTTACTAAGTTCGTATGTTCTGCGAACTCACAACAAATGTATTCTATCAGATGAATCCCAATAATGCAACAATTATTTTGAAAAAAATGAAAAAAATTCCGAAAACTTGATATATTTTTGATTTGCTATTCCTTTTTTGTGAAAAAATGGGTATAATAAGACATATATGAAAATATGGGCAAGACTGCACTTTGAAAATTGTAGTACATGTATGTACTTTGTGCAGGAACTTTGCCTGAAAATAAAAAGCGTGGAGGAGCAAGTATGAGAGGTCAGTTTGAAAATTCTCTTGGAACGGTTAGTATAGATTCGGAAGTAGTAGCAACCTATGCCGGTTCTGTGGCCGTAGAATGTTTTGGTATCGTAGGAATGGCAGCTGTCAATATGAAAGATGGTCTTGTAAAATTGTTAAAAAAGGATTATCTTCATCATGGTATCTCTGTAAAGATTGAGGAGAATAACCGGATCACATTAGATTTCCATGTGATCGTATCATACGGTGTAAGTATTTCCACCGTATCAGATAATCTGATTTCCACAGTAAAATATAAAGTGGAAGAATTCACCGGTATGAAGATCGAGAAGATCAATATCTTCGTTGAAGGTGTCAGAGTCATTGATTAAGGAGGAATTGAGTGTGGATATACAGACAATAGATGCAGCGCTTCTGTCAAAAATGTTTTTAGCGGGAGCGAAGAATCTGGAAGCAAAGAAAGAGTGGATCAACGAACTGAACGTGTTCCCGGTTCCGGATGGTGATACCGGTACAAATATGAGTATGACGATCATTTCCGCAGCAAAGGAAGTTGCAGCTGTGGAAAAACCGGTAATGAAGGATTTTGCAAAAGCAATTTCTTCCGGTTCATTGCGTGGAGCACGAGGAAACTCAGGTGTTATCCTGTCCCAGCTGTTCCGTGGATTTACAAAGACCATCAAGCATTATGATGAGATCGATAAACTCGTTCTTTGTGAGTCTTTCCAGAAAGCATGTGAGACTGCATACAAAGCAGTTATGAAACCAAAGGAAGGAACAATCCTTACCGTTGCCAAAGGCGCAGCTGAGAAGGCACTGGAGCTTTCCTGTGATGATAACTACAACATGGAGCAGTACATTGCCGCTATTATCGCAGAGGCAGAGCGTGTACTGGCCCTGACTCCGGAGATGCTTCCGGTATTAAAACAGGCAGGCGTTGTAGATTCCGGCGGACAGGGACTGGTAGAAGTTCTGAAGGGCGCACAGGATGCATTCCTTGGCAAAGAGATTGATTACACCATCGAAGCTGCTCCGGCATCTTCCGGTGTCGTTAAAATCTCCGCACAGACAGAAGCAGAGATTAAATTCGGTTATTGTACCGAGTTCATCATTGTATTAAATAAACCGCTGACAGAGGCAGAAGAGGACGAGTACCGTGCATTCCTGCAGTCCATGGGTGATTCTATCGTACTGGTGGCTGACGAAGAGATCGTAAAGACACACGTACATACCAATGATCCGGGACTGGTATTGCAGAAAGCACTGACTTTTGGTTCCTTAAGCCGTATCAAGATCGACAATATGCGTGAAGAGCATCAGGAAAAACTGATCAAAGACGCAGAGAAACTTGCAAAACAGCAGGAAAAAGAAGCAGAAGAGAAAGCAAAAGCAGCTGCAGGCCCGAAAAAAGACATGGGATTTATCGCAGTTTCCATCGGTGAGGGTGTCAACGAAGTATTTAACGGACTTGGCGTGGATTTCCTGATCGAAGGTGGACAGACCATGAACCCGAGTACTGAGGATATGCTGAATGCCATCGAGCATGTAAATGCAGAGCACATCTTCATTTTCCCGAATAATAAAAACATTATCCTGGCAGCAAACCAGGTAGCAATGCTTGTGGAAGATAAAGATATTATTGTCATCCCGACAAAGACAATCCCGCAGGGAATTTCCGCAATGATCAACTTCATTCCGGAGCAGTCCCCGGAGGAGAATAAAGACAACATGCTGGAAGCAATCGCAGCTGTAAAAACCGGACAGGTTACTTACGCAGTCCGCGATACCATCATTGATGACAAAGAGATCAAAGAGGGCGACTACATGGGAATCGGTGATTCCTCTATTCTTTCCGTCGGTGCAGACCGCGAGGATGTTACCAAAGATATGGTAGCCCAGATGATTGATGAGGAGTCTTCCTTCATCTGCATTTATTATGGAGAGGAAGTACTTCCGGAAGCTGTCAACGCATTACAGAAATATTTTGAGGAGACTTATCCGGATTGCGAAGTAGAAGTACAGTTCGGTGGTCAGCCGATTTACTACTACGTTATTTCTGTAGAGTAAGGAGTTCGTATGAATCTTAATTCCCCTATTCGTGAAATCAAAGGGATCGGGGCGAAAACAGAACAGTTATTTCAACAGTTAGGAGTATACACCGTCGGTGATATACTCCTATATTTTCCCCGTGATTATGAAAAATATCCGGATCTGTGTGAGGTGGATCAGGTGGTGGAGGGCAGAAAAAATGCCCTGTATGTCTGCGTGAAAAAGACGCCAACCGTTAACACACATTCCCGCCAGCAGGTGGCCTTGCTGGATCTGAAAGGCGAGAATCAGACCCTGCGCCTGATTTGGTTTCGCAGTCCCTATATCCGATCATTGATCCGTTCCGGCGGATGGTACGTCTTTTATGGAAAAGTCAATCAGAAAGAGGAACGGCTTACCATGGAACAGCCCCAGATCTTCTGCCTGGGACAGTATGAGGCGCTGCAAAAGACCTTGCAGCCACATTACAGTCTGACCAAAGGCGTCACCAATAATTTAATTGTAAAAACAGTGCATGCGGCCATGGAAGAGATTCCCCTGGAAATGGAATATTTACCAGAGGATATCCGCATTCGCAATCATTTGAGCGAGTACAATTTTGCCTTAAAAAACATGCATTTTCCGGAAAATGAAGAAAACTGTATCATTGCCAGAAACCGTTTTGTATTTGATGAGTTTTTCTTCTTTCTGCTTAGTATGCAGTTGTCAAAAGAGAACACACAGAAGCTGAAAAATGATTTTACTTTCGCAGATGATTCCTTCGTGGAAGATCTGATGAACGGTCTGCCCTATGAATTGACTGGTGCTCAGAAGCGTGCCGTAGCACAGATTCGCTCTGATCTGCGGGAACCGTGTATCATGCAGCGCCTGGTACAGGGAGATGTTGGTTCCGGTAAGACGATCGTTGCTTTCCTGGCGATGCTGGAAGTGGCGCACAACGGTTATCAGGCGGCGATTATGGCACCTACGGAAGTATTGGCGCAGCAGCATTATGAAAAACTGACACAGTTTCTGGAAGCGAACGGCATTGAGATACCGGTTGTATTGCTGACGGGTTCCATGGGCGTGAAAGCCCGCCGGGCAGCGTATGCAGTATTGGGGGCAGATCAGCCAGCTTTGGTCGTGGGAACCCATGCGCTGATCCAGGAAAAAGTGCAGTACCGGAATCTGGCGCTGGTTATTACCGATGAGCAGCATCGTTTCGGTGTAAAACAGAGAGAGACATTTTCCTTAAAAGGTTCGCATCCACACATTTTGGTTATGAGTGCGACGCCGATTCCGCGAACCCTGGCCATCATATTGTACGGTGATCTGGATATTTCCGTGATCGATGAAGTTCCGGCGAAGCGGCTGCCGATCAAAAACTGTGTGGTGAATACGTCTTATCGCAAAACCGCATATAAATTTATGGAAAAAGAGATTCGTGCCGGACATCAGGTGTATGTCATCTGCCCGCTGGTGGAAGAAAGCGAACTGGCAGAAGGCGAAAACGTGCTGGATTATGCGGCACAGCTTCAACAGATTTTTCCATCGGATATCAAAATTGGTATGCTGCATGGAAAAATGAAGCCGGATGAGAAAAATACGGTGATGCAGGAATTTCAGGAGAATAAAATCCAGATTCTGGTGTCAACGACGGTAGTGGAAGTCGGTGTAGATGTGCCAAATGCGACGGTTATGATGATTGAAAATGCAGAACGGTTTGGATTGGCTCAGCTGCATCAGCTGCGGGGACGTGTTGGCCGTGGAGATGCGCAGTCTTATTGTATTTTAATGCAGGGCAAAGAGCAGCAGACGAAAAACAAACGTCTGGAGATTTTGAATAAATCCAATGACGGTTTCTTTATCGCCGGAGAAGATTTGAAACTTCGTGGACCGGGTGATTTCTTCGGTATTCGCCAGAGTGGAGATTATCAGTTCCAGCTGGCAGATGTATTTCAGGATGCTGATGTGCTGAGTAAGGCCTCCTATGAGTTGTCGGTGCTGATGAAAGAAGATCCTCATCTGGAGAAGGAGGAACACCAGAGATTGCTGGTGCGGCTGCGGCAGTATGCCGGAGATCAGTTCTCGCTGTTGAATTTGTAACGTATATTTTGCGTGATATAGTAATCATTCTAAAGAATAACGAAGTAATCGAACTTGGTATCGCAAATATGAAATAGCCATGTCACTAGATGGAACTATTATGGGACGTTGAATTCCAACAAAATATAAATTGTATAAATTGCTTCAATCGTCATTGACGGAATAGAACACAGATGCTACACTTTGTGTAAGCATTTAGTGTTCTATTTTTCTTTTTAATAGGTGTAAGCCAGTCTTTATTCTAAAATGATCGACAGAATTTCTTAATGCTTGAATTTCAAACTACAATAAAACAAGCAGAAAAGATTTTGTACATGATTTTTAGAAAAAGATAAAAAGAGTGCTATTGTCTCCTGCTTACACAAAAGGAG
>CAVEOS010000023.1:0-35177 GCA_963617435.1 Lachnospiraceae bacterium | reverse complement strand
GAGCCGTAAGGCGAAGGTCGAATTTAGTGAATCGAACTTCCTTATGAACAACAATAAGAAATTGAATGGTGACGGAAAGACACTAATTCTGTATGAAGTTTTGAAGGTATATACCTTTAATGGCCTAGTGGCTCAGTTGGTTAGAGCGCCGCCCTGTCACGGCGGAGGTCACGGGTTCGAGTCCCGTCTGGGTCGTTTATGGGATCTTAGCTCAGCTGGGAGAGCATCTGCCTTACAAGCAGAGGGTCACAGGTTCGAGCCCTGTAGGTCCCATTTAAAACTAAATAAATTGAATATGCCGATGTGGTTCAATTCGTGACGATTGAGGAACGGAGTGAGTCAAGCGTAGGCAGAGCGCTGATTACAAATCAGTTGCTCTAAATAATAAAAACTATGCCGATGTGGCTCAATTGGCAGAGCAGCTGATTTGTAATCAGCAGGTTATCGGTTCGAGTCCGATCATCGGCTTTACATTAGGCATAGAAATTTAATTTCTGTGAATAATGTTATGGGTGGATTCCCGAGTGGCCAAAGGGGACAGACTGTAAATCTGCTGGCGATGCCTTCGAAGGTTCGAATCCTTCTCCGCCCATTAGGAGTAAGAATTAGAATTTGCTTTGAGAAACCAAAACGGTTCGAATCCTTCTCCGTCCATTAGCTTTTAAAACTAAATAAAAGTGCTAACTAATATCGCGGGATGGAGCAGTCTGGAAGCTCGTCGGGCTCATAACCCGAAGGTCGTAGGTTCAAATCCTACTCCCGCAACTCAATGCCCAGTTAGCTCAGTTGGTAGAGCAGAGGACTGAAAATCCTCGTGTCTCTGGTTCGATTCCGGAACTGGGCATTAAAAACTAAAATTCATATGGGTGTGTAGCTCAGTTGGTAGAGCACTTGACTTTTAATCAAGTTGTCCCGGGTTCGAACCCCGGCACGCTCACTCTCAAAAATGCCGGAAATCCTTGGTTTTCAAGGGTTCCCGGCATTTTCGTGTTTTTATTAACTTGTCGATTCTAACCGATTCTAGCGGTTATAAATGTCTCATTCGTGTCTCAATGTCTCACTTTTGTCTCACTTTTCCTCAGAAATTTATCGCATTATTCACTGCCAATGCAGCATCCTCTTTTTCCAGAATAATATGATTATAAACATCCAAAACCATCTTTTCTGTATCGCCTAAAAGCTGTGCAATTCGTTTTATTGATACCGTCGGGATCTGATAACACAGGTTGGTACAGTAGTTATGTCGGAAGACATGAGCGGTCAGATCAACAATCTGATCAGAACACACTTCCTGCATCTGTCTTACGATACGTTCCCACATTTTCCGATAGCTGGATTTTGTGACCAGCTTTCCATTCCTCATAGTGAATAAATATGTTTTTCCGGAAGCCTTCCGCTTGGCCACATAAGCACTGACGGCGGGGTAGATCTTATCCGGTATTGGAACGGTTCTGTATCCATTGGAAGATTTGGGACACTTGGCAGCAGGAGCATTCTGGGTGAATTCATGAGATTTGCTGACCGTTAGGCTATGTCCTTTGATATCGAATATCGTAAGCGCCAGTGCCTCTCCGCGCCTTAATCCACAGCCATATAGCAGATAGACAAATATTTTATCCTGCTCTTTAAAATCTGCCTTAAAAACAGCCTCACGCTCTCCAGGAGTCAGTGCTCGTTTTTCTTTTGGAACATATTTAATGGAATCTGTATGTAAAAAAATATCTTCTGCAATATTAGCCGGAAACAGATGATCCACAACGGCAGATTTTAGCACCTGTTTAAAGGTGAGAATAATCTGCTGCTGTGTACGTGCTTTTCCGGAGGCGTTATTAAGCAGTAACTGCAGGTGGATTCTCTCAATGTCGGACAATTTCGTATTCTTCAAAGCTATAAAATGCTTTTCAATAATATTCTCATACATAGCTTTTGTGTTTGCCTCTTTCTGATCTTTATACACAGCCATCCATGTTCTGGCATATTCCAGAAAAGTGAGGTCTGTTTTTCGGACAGCTTTTCTCTGCTGAACTTCTTCCTGAAACGCAGCCACTTTTCGTTCAAGATCTTTGCTAGATTTATTTGATCGGAGCGTCTTCCGGTGCTTACGTCCCTTTTCATCATAGGTGCCATCCCAGACACGGGCCTGATAGTAACCTTTGGCTCCTTTAGTGTATTTTGCACTTGCCATATGATCATCCTCCTTAAAAATGGGTATAAAAAATACAGCCAGCGAGGAACGGGAGTTCCGCTTGCATGACTGCTCCGAAGATGATACAATATTTTTGCGTGTTTAGAGTATCTATCTTCGGATATATATTCTATTGCCGGTTCTTGCTAATAGCGGTAGCAGGAACCGGTTTTTTACTTGTAAGGATTTCTTACAAGTTGCATAAAATTGGTCGGGTTGCGAAAAATAATCCCACAAGGAGGTATTTTCGCATGGAAATCCTGACATGGCAGGCGCGGACACAAAAAAATATGACATTGAAAGAATTGTCCGCCATGACAGGCATAAGTAAAACCACGCTCAATTATATTGAGAATGGGATTACATCACCAACGTTGCGACAACTCGAAGCGATTGCGCAAGCGTTGGATGTTAAGATGACGGATCTGTTTGATTCGCCATACAAATAATTATATCATTGCATCCGTAACCGTAGCGGAATTTCCAGAATTTTCCGCATATGCGGAAATCGCTTGTCGCAGTCTTTCCAACTTATAAACTACATGATACAATCATTCCAGAAGGGAGGAATAAAAGCATGTTGAGAGAAAAGATTGCGGCTATTCTGGAAAAGATCCCGGATAGCAAATTAGAACGAATATATCAATTCATTAAATACATATACTTACATGGATAATCGTGAGGGGGATTGAAAACCAAAAGGTGATCAAATTCCCCTCTTTTTGTTTTCACTTAAGCGGTATTTTATGTAAATGCCAAGAGCTAAAAATGCGATACCTAAAAGCAACATCGAAGCAGTAAACTCAGCGGTGCAAGCAATAATAAAAAGAATGCCGAAAATGATCAGAACGCGTGAAAGGCGTTTTCTCCTCTTGATTTGCTTTTGTGTATACCGGCGAAGCGGCTTCTTCTGCTCTCCGAAAGTGCGATCAATTCCATATCCAGTTTCCGGAATAGACGGAACATCACCAAAAATTTTATGAAAACAATATAGAGTAGCCTTTGCATCGGCAAGTGAATTATGCCATTCACCATCTGCAATATAATTATAAGCGCAAGCACATTCTCCAAGTTTCCACCATTTATAGTGCTTGTGATAGCCGTCATATACTCCTTTAACCTCAGCATAAGCAAGCATAACATCGACAACAACTGCATCTTTTCGGATTGTGTTAGATATGCCATTTGCAAAAAGCATCGGCAGATCAAAACGAAGAATGTTGTAGCCAACAATTACATCAGCACTTTTCAAAATCTTTTCGATTGTAGATTTATGTTTAAACAGCGACGGCTGGGATCTTACATCTGAGGGAGAAATATGGTGAATGCTCTCGGCCTCTTCCCAGGATTTGTGTCGCGTTGGTTTAAAATCAGAATTAAACAAAACATTCTCATTACCATCTATGATTGCAAGCTGCAATACCTCATCCTCTTTTAGGTTAACACCCGTAGTTTCAATATCTAAACATATAATATTCATTATTTCCCCTCATCCCCATTATTTTTCAAAAATGCTCCCTGCAGTCGATCCTTAAAAATTCGCCGCATATCAGACGGTAAAGATATATATGCATCAATCAATGCACGGTCCAATTCGTCCAGATCATACTGCTGACATAATTCATCCAGAATCGTTTCTGGGAGGTCGTCAAACATATCACCTTCTCCATAAATAAGAAAGTCATAGCTGACATTGTATTCTCTACAAATTGCTTTCACCATCTGCTCAGTAAGATTCCGTTTTCCTGTTTCTATATTTGAGATGGCAGTTTTCTTTACTCCTAATTTCTCACCAAATTTTTCTAAAGTAAGATTAAGAGATTTTCGTATTTCTTTAATACGTTCTCCTTGCGTCATTAATCCATCACCTTCTTTCTATGTTCACAGAATAACACGTCATTATAAAAAAATCAACAAAAAAAGTTCACAAAGAAAACAAAAAAGCATTGACAATGATTTCTATGTGAACTATAATGTCCACATAGAAAACGACAAAACACTAAGAAAGGAGAGAAAACATGAAAGTAGCAGAAAAAGATCTTACCGCACAGGTTGCAGACATTAACGAAGTAATGAGCATGCTCAAGCAGATGAGTAACGAAGAGAAAAAACAGCTAATGATGTTTGCGGCCGGCATGAAAGCCGCCAGAGATATCTACGAACCGACTACAAAGAAACCAGCATAGAAAGGCAGGTGAAAAGCATGCAATACCCAAAACCATTCATGCGACTGCAGGAATTAAAAAGCATGGGACTTCCAGAGCAAATGCTCCTGGATGCCTACCGAGAGAAAGGGCAGAGATTCGCCCAGAAGATAAATCCAGCCAAGAAGACCAGTCCGATCTTATTTGACACAACAGAATTTGAAAAATGGCGCCTTGCCAGGCTGGATCTGGAAAACAAAAGCATTCCAAGAGGACGGGCAGTATAGAAGGGAGGGAAAACAATATGAACAAAATGAAAATAGCGGGGATCATCATGTCGGTGGCAGCAGCGGTAGCATTTTGTTTTCTGTATTTCAGAAAACCACATACCATTGGCGGCGCAGTTGCAGTATTGGCAGCCGGATTTTTCGTTACACTCGGTGCATCAATGATCGCCGCCAGTGAAGAACTGAATCTGGAGGACAAAAAAGATGAGAAGTAAGACCGCATTCGGTGTATGTGCCGCAGGATTAGCACTGGCAGCAGTTGGAGCAATGGGTCTCGATAATGAGGGACAGGCTTTCGTTTTGGAATATGTGATCACAGCCATTGGACTGGCGATTACAGGAGTAGGAGTCCGGTTTGCGCCAGCGCAAAAGAGAGGAGATAACAGCAATGACAATTGATGAAATTATGGCTGAATTTTGTGCAGCAGGTAAAAAAACAGGGGGGAAGCCCGAAGAACGAGGGATGAGGAGATGCGCGAAATAGCACTGGCATATTCGCGAGCGGAAATAAACCGAATAGGGGATGAATTCAGACCTGTTTTGGAAAGAGGATTCAAAACCAGCGAATTACCGTTCTTGATCGCATTTCTGGAACAGACAGCAGAAATGATACGAAAAGACGTACCAGAGACCGGACCGCTTGCAGACACATTGAATGCGTGTTTTGGAATAAGGAACAGAGCCAAATAGAATCATCCGATTCACTGTCCTGTAGTGGGACACCAAAAACACCAAAAAAACAATGAACTGAACCGTCTCATACAAAAATCTCCTTAAAAATATACCGGTGTCCCACTACAGGACAGTGAACTAACGGACATTTATGGGATGTAAAAGAAACAGCGGACAAAATGAGGAACCTTGAAAATAAGACAAAAAAGTACATCCGGAAGCTGCAACTTCCGGATGTATAAAAAGACTTTTCCACAAAAAAGGATATGCTATAAATCCTATTAATATTATAGCTGAAATCATGGGAAAAGTCAAGAAAATAGCGGGTTTTGGAGCACCGGAGCAATCCGGTATTCGATCTCGATAAAGATATTAAAGTTAGGACATATACACCATGATTAAGAGAAAAAGATATTACTTCCGGAAGGGAGACATTATCGATGTAGAAGAATTCCATGATGGTAGATATGGAGCACCCGGACATAAGCGTCAGAAGAGAGCCAAACCAACGCAGGAACAGATGCAGCAGGTCAATGCGCAGAACAAAGCGAAGAGGTGCAGGCAGAGGATGCTGGCATATTTCAAGGTGGGAGACATATTAGCCACATGGACCTACGAAGTGGAGAACAGACCACCGACCATGCAGGATGCACTGAAAGATTTTCAAAAAGCCATGAGATACGTGCGGCGTGAATACAAAAAACGTGGTTATGAGGTGTTCTGGATCCGTAATATCGAAAAGGGAACCAAGGGAGCGTGGCATATCCATCTGGTGATCAATGAGATCGGGGACACGGTCAGCATCATACAGAGGGCATGGACAAAAGGCGGTACTTGGTCTGTGGAGATCCGGCATAGCAAATATTATGACGAGGATTTCACGAAGCTGTCAAATTACATGACAAAGGACGAGCATACCGTCGAAACAAAAAAAGACGGCACACCAGGAAAGCCAAGGATTGCAGAAGCAAATTATAACACCAGCCGCAATATGCCGCTTCCAAAGCCAAAGAAAGACAAACTTCACAGATGGAAAGCTGAGCCGAAGCCGAAAAAGGGCTACTACATAGCACGGATCTACGAGGGCATCAATCCGGTAACCGGGTATAAATACCGCAGATACACCATGATCAGGCTGGCACCGGTCAAAAGAGTGAAGCGAGAATAGAGAGGAGAGAAAACATGAATAAAGTGATTTTAGTAGGGCGGCTGACCAGAGATCCAGACATCCGGTATACACAGCCGAACTCAGCAGAGGAGCAGACCTGCATTGCACGCTATACGGTAGCAGTAGACCGCAGATTCCGCCACGAGGGAGACAGTCAGACTGCAGATTTTATCAGTTGTGTAGCATTCGGTCGACAGGCGGTGTTTGCAGAGAAATATCTGCGTAAAGGGATAAAGATGGTGATCACAGGTCACATACAGACCGGGAGTTACACAAACCGCGACGGTCAGAAGATATATACCACGGATGTGGTGATAGAGGAGCAGGAGTTTGCGGAAAGCAAAGCGGCAAGCCAGACCACACAGCAGAACCTACCACCTGCATCGGAGGACGGTTTCATGATGATCCCGGATGGGTTAGAAGAGGAGTTACCGTTTAACTAATGAGCAAAAGCATCGTACAGAGGGATAGAGAGTGCTATATCTGCAGATATCTGGCTGGCGAACAGGGATATTACGGAGAACTGCCATCTACAGGACTGCATAGACATCATATCATGTTCGGAACAGCAAACCGGAAGAAGTCGGAGCATTATGGCCTGTGGGTGTATCTATGCGTGGCACACCACGAATATGGACCGGATGCAGTTCATTCCAACCGGGACGTCCGGATCTTCCTGTGTCAGATCGGACAGCAGGCATTCGAACAGAAATATTCCCACGAAAAGTACATGCAGGAGTTCGGCCGGGATTGGATGTGCGAAGAAGCAACCGGCAAATGGAAACAGGAGAAAACAGAACACAAAGAGGGCAGGATAGAATTCCTTGATATCGATCTGGGAGAACTGCCATTTTGAGAGGAGACGTAATGTTTAAAATAGGACAGAAATATAAAATTCAAAAAAATGGAGATTTAAGAGAAAGGGACAAAAAGTGGGTAAATGCCGTCGTGGAGCATATTCCGGAAAATGGACGGTTCGTTCGATTCAGACTGCATTTCGTGAACATGTTCGGGGAACACACCAGCTACATAGAATCGTTCACTATGAACGAGCTGAATCATCTGATCAGAACAGGAAATATGGTGCGCAGATAGGAGGATAAGCAGATGGAGTATGAGATCCTGGACAACCCAGAGGAGCGCAGACAGGAGATGCAGAAGTTCTACAAATACTACGATGCAGTACGACAGAAATACGGACTGACCATGTCAGCCCACGCATCCATATTCGATGATTGCTGGATCCGCATCTGGCAGGGAAAAGGCACGGCAAAGAAGCTGGTGATAAAGATCGAAAATGAATCAGAGACACAGTGTTACCGTGTGGCAACGGAAGCATTGGCCAGCTGGATAGCAAACAAAGAGGACTTAAAAAAGACACAAAAAGCAGGATAGAAAAGGAGAAAGGATATGTTTGATAAATTCGGAGAAATGGATTCATTTGGAGAAATTAATGAGTTAGCAGAAAATCTGTTCAATGAGGGAGACATGGCATCAATAAAGACCATGGCGAAAGAGAATGGCATCGATAAAGAATATGTGGACATGTATCTAGCAGGAGAAATACCGGTACTGTGTGACGCGATGACAGCGGCGCTGGGAAAGATTGACGTGGAAGTGGCAGACCTGAAGCCCAAAGAAATCATGGAGGACTGGGTAGAGTACCTGAGAGGACAGTGTGCGGAGAATGAGCTGTTGGCATTTAATATCCGGAAGAAAGGGAAATCACTAAAAGGCTGCATCGCAGCACTCCTGTCATGGTCATTCAAAAATCAGCAGGCCATAGATAAAGACATCATAAAGGCAGCAGGCGTATCGGCAGGTAAGGTCACGTTGGGAATCCCGGGCATGGCCAGAGCCAAACAGATCATCACAGATTACTACATGGGAGGTACGAAGTAATGAGAGCGGCAAAATACTTAAAATGTGAGCCATGTAGCACACTGGGTAATACGGAAAGGGGCGAAGTAACCGCCGTAAGTCAGATCCTGGAAGTAAACGGAGAACAGGCGGTAGAAATCAGCCTGTTTCATAAAGGGATCCTAAAAGGCAGGTATTTCGCAAATGAAGACGGTTACAACGCTTATATCAATGGTGCATGGCGTACCTGCAAATTGGAAAATGCAGCCAGAGTGTGCATGGGAAAGGAACCGGTAAAAAGCTATTATTGCGATTTTGACGATTGCATCACATGGGAATCCGTCGAGGATAAACAGAGAGCCTTGGATTTTTTGGACACATGGAGAATTGGTGCTTACGAGGACGATATAAACGCAACAAACCGGCAAAAGGCAATGGAACGGAAGGCAGACCGGATCAATGACATGATGGCAGAAATCCCATGCGTACCGGATGAAGTAGAGGACTGGCTAGATCAGAAGATTTTTCCAGGGCATATACTTTTCGTTAAAAAAGCCGGAAAGAGAACCACATATAGCTGTACAGCCTGTGGATGCAGCAGTTGGAAAAAGAAGGGCTGGAAGCATGGAGAACGGATTACATGCCCCAAATGTGGTCAGCTGGTAACGGTGAACAGAAGACAGCAGGAGAAAGTAAGAAAGGCACCAATTATTCTATTGCAGCAGTATGGAGAAAAGTGGGTAGAGCGTCAGTTTAAAACATTCTGCAGATGGAGTGCAGGAAAAAAAGAAATCCAGATGTTTGAGGAAATCCGGGCGATTATTCCAAAAGGTGAAGATTGGGGAAAAGTCTGGTACGGAACACGAATAGAGGCTGATGAGTTCGAACAGGACTTCTGGGACAGAAACCAGCAGAACAAAAGGTTCGTGCCATCGTATTTGTATCCGGGTAATCTGCAGGAAGTCCTTCCATACGGAAATCTGGAACGGAGTGGAATTGACGTACTGGCCAATAGCGGAACGAAATTCAACGTTAACAAATTTATTACAACGTTTGGCGAAAGACCATACATAGAATATCTGGCAAAAGCAGGGCTATGTAGGTTGATTGCAGATATTGTAGATCAATACGGTTGGTGGGGCGATCCAAGCTGCATACGCACACACGAAAAAAAACTGAAAGATGCATTGCAATTGGATGGAAACAGAACGAATCGGATAAAACAAATGGATGGCGGATTAAATACATTAAATTGGCTGCAATATGAGCAGATGGAGGGGATAAAAATCTCTCAAGAGGCCCTGCAGTACTTGAATGATAAAAACATGAGCCTTGGTGAATGCAAGGATATCCTGAAGGAGTTGAAAAGTGTAAACCGCATGGTTAATTACATGAAAAAACAGAAGATATCCCCAAAGAAGCTGACTACCACATGGACGGACTATCTCGCGATGGCTAAGGCTGAAGGATACGATACAGAGGACGATATCGTAAGATTGCCAAAGGATTTAAAAGCCAGACATGATGAGTTGGTTGAATTAAGGAATCAGCGTGCAAACAAAGAACGGTTAAAAGGATACGCTAAACTGGATCAGCAGATAAAAGAACGCTTACCAGAGGTACAGAAATATTTCTGGGAAGATAAAACATATATGATCATTCCTGCAGGAAACTGTGAGGAGCTGATGATAGAGGGGCAGACGTTACATCACTGCGTAGGCAGTAGTGATCAATACATGAAGAAAATGGCAGCAGGAGAAACCTGGATCCTGTTTCTTCGAAAAAAGGAAGATTTGGAGAAAGCATATTACACCTTAGAAATAAACATGAAAAACGACCAGATCATCCAATATTATTCCGCATTCGACCGACAGCCAGATAAAGAGATTATCAGCAAGGTGTTAAATAGATTTAAGCGGAGCATAAAAACCAAACGAGTACGAGTCACAGCGTCGGTGAAAAATATAGCGTAAGGAGCTGAAATGGTAGAAGATTACAGAATCAATTTCTACACCGGAAGATCAGAGCCAACAGGGGAATATACAGTCAACAGAAGAGGAAATTCGAAAGCAATTACCAAGTATGTAGAATACTATCAAACACCGATAGGAGAATTTCTTCCGGAAATCTGGAGAGAAAAAGCAAAAGAAGAGATAAAAGCCGCCGGAGAGATAGAGCTTTTGGAGCAGGTCAAGGAACATTGTAGAACCCACTGCGCTTGGCTTAAAAAAGAGAGCGAGCTGGAAGATCATGCTATTGACTGTGTATGCCATAGAGCATATAAAGCGTGGAAAGATTTTGAGTACGAAGAAACAATAATTTGGATGTAGGAGGCAAAAATGGAATATGTACAGATGACCTTGGATGACTGGGTACAGATAAAACAGAAATTAAAACAGGAGCTTTTGGGTGTCAAACAGAGCTTCGTGCGAATTGGATACGCACTCCGTCAGATCGATGATCAGAAACTCTACGAGCGAGATGGTTATAAAAGCGTTGCCGAGTTCGCAAAAGCGGAATATGGACTTGAGGCATCCACCACCAGCCGTTTTATGAGCATCAACAGGGAGTATTCGATTGACGGATACTCCGAACGGCTCCGGCCGGAATATGCAGATCTCGGACGTAGCCAGTTAGAAGAAATGCTGAAACTTCCGGACAGCGACAGGCAGATGATTCAGCCAGAAGCGTCCAGGGAAGATATCCGGGAACTGAAACGCTTCAACAAGGTTGAGCCGGCAGCAGGAGAGGCAGATGATCTCCGACAGCTGGTAGAAAAATTCTATCAGGACAATCCGGATGTGCTTAATGCGGTATTTAGCGAGGCAGCAGGATTTGATGAGGCAACAATCGGAAAATTTGCGGAAATCGTAAATCCAGGCGGAAACCGATCATACAAAAAAGGACTGTATTTCTTGATGATGTATGAAAACAGGGTATCAGTCAAAAAGTTTGGTGCCGCACCAAAAGATATGACCTGGTGGGAGTTCTATCAGATGACGTTGGATATCTTTGGCGAATCGGCAGCAGGATCTGCGACATGGCGAAAGTATTTCGGCGGACCAGAGGAAGAAGTTATTGATCAACCGAAAAAAGAGGACGTTCCAGAAGAGCATCCAGAGCCGATTAACGAAAAGACAGAAACCGAATCAGAAGAAAGCCAACAGGTCGAGGAAGGAGCAGAAAGCAATGGAACAGACACCGAAACAGAACAGCCGGAAGATGACACCGCAGGAGAAGAAACAGGCGATGGAGATTATGAAGAGGATACAGATGAGACCATTGAACCGGCAGGAGAGGAGAGCCAGAGAGAGGAAATTGCGCCGGCGCAAAAAGAGCCAGAAATCCAAGAAAATCAATACTTAGAAGCATCTGTTTCAGAGGAAAACGACGATAAAAAAGAGTTGATCGAGGGAGAGACACCAGAGGTAGAAGTCATCGATGAAAAATACGAAACACGAAGAGAGTACATGAGCAACCTGACGCTCCAAGAGTTGGCGCATTATTTAACAGGTGAACTCGGAAAATACCATCTGAAAGAGATAGACATCACAACAGAGACACGGATCCACGGCTGGTTAAGTGAAAAAGTGGACAGATATGGAGAGGGCGTGGAGCATGAAGAAGAGTGATAAACAGCTGCAACGGGAAGTGACGGAGATCAGGCGGTTTATAGATGGAGATTCACGAGAAACGGCAATGAAGCCACTAGAAGCTTACGATACAGAGATGGACGAAGTTTGGTGCTCGTGTCCGAACTGTTATGCGGGTATTTGTTGGGAACATCAGGCGATGTATGGATTTAACTATTGCCGAAAATGCGGTCAAAAATTGGATTGGAGTGATGTGAAATGAACGCAGGAAAAGCATGTGCAGTATTTGAACAGATTGAATCTGACGGATATACGGATGAAGAAAAGCTAATTGCTATTGAAATGGTTCTGGATATGCCAACACATAACGGGATCACAAAAGACACTATTTTAAAAGCGTTTAGATGGTTATGGAATTATGCGATAGAGGAGGAGACAGAATGAGATTAATTGATATTGAAAAACTGCGAGGATGCGCGATCATCCGCCCTCATAATGGGGTGGAGGTGAAAGTGATAGAATCATTCTCAGATAAGATAAAACATCAAGATATACCGACAGCTTATGACGTAGATACAGTCTTTCAGGAAATTGAACAGCTCAGAATGCGGTATTTCCTGACACTTGCAAATACTGGCGATAAAACACTTGATGTAGCTTATGAAAAGGTATGCCGGGCATTAGATAATGCAATCGAGATCGTAAGAAAAGGAGGGACAAAATAGATGTTTTACAAGATCGAGGAATTTAAAAGATGGGCGAAAACACAGAGACGAGTAACGGTTAAAAAAATTATGCAAGAGTTCGGCCGGGATGAGCTGATAGCACAACTTGACTATGATTATTTAAAAAAGATCGGAGTCATTGGCAAAATGGGGATGGTAAAGCACGGAAAAGATCGTGGTGATTCAAGAGATATAGCCATTAGACCAAGAATTGCAGAAGAATCCGATGAAAACGGAGACATATTCGTTGAATGTGTATGCGGATCAATGAAGAAAGTTAACGAGATACATTTTGGCGGAACTATTTACTGTTGGAAATGCGGACAGAAATTAAGACTGGAGAGATAGATATGAGATTAATCGATGTAAATACGTTAAAAGACAGAGCAAGCGAATACACGCTTAGTAAAGATGAGTATAAAAGATTCTGTGAAATAGTAGATGCAGAACCAACAGCCTACGATATAAACGAGGTCATTCTGCAGATAGAGGCAGAAAGAGGAATGGCTGCCGCAATGAGCGCTACAGCCAACCGTTCGACGCAGGGAGCACTTTACCCGGAGTGTGTGTTCTACTCGAAAATTGACTCCTCACTGAGAAAGATAATTAAAATTGTAAACGCAGGTAAAAAAATAAAGATAGAAAATCTAAGGGCATGCCCGTTTTGTGGAGGTAAGGCATATTTTAAAAAAGTAACAGAAGGAACAAGAGGTGACATCAAGACGTTTAGTTTTGAAACAGCATGCGCCGAATGCGGAATTGTTTCTCCTAAAATATACAAAATTGAAGTTGATCTCGATCACCGAGGGGGATTAAAAATGGTTTTAGATGAGAGAGACAAAGCTGTAAAGGACTGGAATGGAAGAATAAAGGAGACAGAAAATGAGAAGAAATGACATCATTGCAGAATACATAGAAACGCGCTATCCGCACCTGCTTAAAACAACAGACTTTGCATTATTCAGCATGAGAGTTGTTGGCAGAGAACTCGTAAAAAAAGTCACAGAGCGAATGATAAACTTGCTAAGCGTTTTAAATGTTGGCCAGCTGAGCACATTAGACCAGAAACAGATAGAGGAAAAAGACAATGTATAAATTCATGGTACAGCTTGCAGACATGGCAAGAAACTTCCGGGAGGCAGCAGACACTATCGACGAAATCATTGAGATAAAAATGACGATCGAAGCGAAAGGCAGTCAGACAAAAAGGGAAGAGAAACGCCTGCAGGAGCTGATAGGCAAATATGAGGAAATTTTAGAAAGAAATAAAGAATGGGGATGACACATGGAAAAAAATATTTTAAGGCAGTATGACAGCATCCTGAAAGAGATCACAGACACAAATCGCCGGATCCAGTCGGCAAAGGACAAGTTAAAAAGAATGGAGGATGAAGGCATAGTAATTGATTCTGTATCTGGTGGATTCGGCGGGACGCAACATTTCAAAATCGAAGGAATGCCAACGACGGAATATGGCAAACAAAAAACTATCTTACTGGCGAGAAAGATGCGCATGGAAACATTGCAGCAAAAGCTGATTGATATGAAAAATGATGTAGAGATGTATATCTACGGAATGACAGACAGTGAATGTCGGCGGGCAGCAGCCTTCCGGTACATTGATAACCTGAGTTGGAAAAAGGTTGCTGAACACATGGGAGAGGGATACACGGAAAGCGGTTGCCGCATGTTGGTGGACAGGTATGTGAAAAAAAACTAAACTGTGCGTTTTGTGCGCCACTATCTGTGTTATGATTATTCTGTCAGAAAAAAACATGAACAGCAACAAGGCAGCAGGATTCGTCCCGCTGCCTTGTTGCATACCAAAGCAGGAGCGAACGATATGAGCAATCCCCGGTACTCAAATGGAAACCTAAGAAGAAAACACAGAGCCAGGTTAAAAGCCATAGGCGGTCCGTGCGGAATATGCCATGGACGTCTTGGTCCCATCCACTACGATGAGCCGAGCGACAGTAAACATCCATTATCATTTGTGATTGATGAAATTAAACCAATATCGAGATACCGGGAGTTCGGATACACCTCCAGAGAAGCCGCCGCCCAGGACTGGAACAACCTGCAGGCGGCACATTACTGTTGCAACGCTGAGAAGAGCAACAAAATCATTGGAAAAAAGCAGCAATTATCCCCGTTATTCCAGAACATTTCTGATGGAAAATGGTAAAAGAATTCATCGGAAGGTGGCAGACGAGAGATGGGGTGGGAGGGACACCCTCCCTGAGGGTACCAGCGACCCCGGCCGTCCAGCGCCGATTTACACACAGGAAATTTTATAAGGGGGGGGGGTAGAGTTGGCAAGAGCCAAGAAAATGGCCACTGTAACAGGTAAAACAAGCCGTCTGGAAGAGTTGGAAAATCTGGCTAAGGTGTTGGCAAAACAGATTGACATGTGCACAGGAATTCCGGATGGCAGGATGAAGGTGGTCCCACAGCTGACAAAACAATATAGAGAAACAATAAAAGAGATTGAAGAGATAAGGGGAACGGTAGATGACGACGACGAAATCAACCAAATCCTCTCCGCACGAGCGGCTGATGGGAAGTCAGGAGCCGTCCGTTAGAATCGTTCCGGATTACGTCCGCACAGACGGAGAAGACGCGGTTAAAATATTGGCGGCCGGTCGACTGATCGTGGATCCGTGGCAGGCGGGTGTCCTGTGCGATTGGATGGGGCGAACAGAAGAGGAAATCTGGTCAGCACCGACATGCGGGTTATCTGTGCCGCGACAAAATGGAAAGACCCTGGACACCACCGGACGCATGGCATCTGGAATGGTAATGTACGGAGAGTGGATCGTATACACAGCGCACCTGCAGAAGACAGCGACAGAAACCTTTATGGAACTAAAGGGACTATTTGAGAGCAGAAGCCTAAAAAAATACGTAAAAGAAATTAAGGCAGCACTTGGTCGAGAGCAGATTATTCTGAAAAACGGTGGAAGAGTTGTTTTCGTTGCCAGGACAAGAAACGGCGGCCGAGGATTACACGGTGATCTACTGGTATTCGACGAGGCACAGGAGCTAACACCAGAGCAGCAGGCATCATTCCTCCCGGCAATATCAGCTTCTAGAAATCCACAGACGATCTATCTCGGAACTCCGCCGGATGAGAACTGCACAGGCGATGTTTTTAAAAATATCCGCGAAAAAGCATTGAATGGTTCAAGTACCTCAACAGCATGGACAGAATACTCCGTGAATGAAATAGGGGACGTAACAGATCGTAGCCGATGGGCAGCATGCAACCCGGCTCTTGGAAGAAGAATGAGAGAAAGCACCATTGCCGCAGAATGCGAACAGATGAATGAGGACACTTTCGCAAGAGAACGCTTGGGCTGGTGGTCACCGGTAAATAATGACCAAGATTATGCAATTGACAAAACAAAGTGGGAGGCGTGTGCATCTGATAAGGGAAAGCCAGAAGGAAAAACAGCCTATGGAATCAAATTCTCTGCAGATGGATCCACAGTGGCCCTGTGCGGCGCTGTGTGTCCGGAAGATGAAGCGGCACGAATCTCACTTATTGAATATAAAACAACAGACAGAGGAATTCAGTGGCTGGCAGACTGGCTGAACGAACGCTACAAAGAGGCATCTTGCGTGGTGATTGATGGAAGGAACGGCGTGGATTTTCTGATAGAGAAAATCGCGCCGGTATGGAAAAATAAAAAGTCAATCATCAAACCATCCGCAAAGGATGTGGTAGCAGCAGCCAGCCAGATAGTTCAGGAGATTAACGAGAAAACGGTTACATGGTACAAATTACAGGAAATATTAAAAGAATCGGCTACCACATCAGTGAAACGATCAATATCCGGAGGCTGGGGATTTGGCGGTGAAAATTCAACACCGATTGAGGCGGCTGCATTGGCCTTGTGGGGCTGTCGGACGTCAAAGCGTAATCCAGCCAGAAAGATGAGGATTGGATAATGGAGTTAAATTTTGGAATAGTAGATGGACTTCCGGAAGAGGAGCAGCAACAGCTGAACGAACTGAAATATATATACGATTACCACAGATCAACAAACCGGAAGAAACGACGATACTACAACGGCAAGATTACATTACAGGAGGTAAATCTTGGCATTGCTCTCCCGTCTGGAATCAGAAGGCTGGAGATCGGATGCGCTTGGGGAGCAAAGACAGTAGATGTGCTGGCCTCAAGATCCATGTTCGATGGATTTGTGACGGAAAACGGGACAAAATCAGAAAGCATGGACGCGATCATGAAAAGAAACCACCTGGTTGCAGAATACAACAAAGCAGTAAAAGAAGAGCTGAAGTACGGATGCGCTTTTGCCGCGATATCGGGAAAAGAGAAAAATGCAAGAGTACGCTTTTATTCCCCACATTGCGCAGCGGCAGCTTGGGATGCGGCAGAAGGGAGAATAAAATACGGATTCGTATTTGAGGATGATCGGAGAGATGAATCTGATATCACATGGTCGCCAGAACATGTAAATTTTTATACAGATAAAGCAATCTGGGTATTAGACCGGGTGGGCGGGAGTTGGCACGCAACAGAATACCCAAATGATTTTAATGAGCCGCTTATGGTAGCTCTAACGTGGGATGCAACAAACGACAAACCTTTTGGTCAATCACGACTCAAAGAACCGGTCAGACGACTAATAGAGGGATATGTTCGAACGGTTGCGAATGCAACCATAGGACTCGAGTTTGCAACATCGCCGCAAAAATATTTACTCGGCATCACAGACGATCAATACGATGTGTTGATTGACAATAAATTCAAACAATACGTTGGTAGTCTTTTACTCGGAACCACAAACCCAGAGACAGGAGAAAAACCATCTTTTGGTCAGCTGTCCCAGGGAAATATCGAGCCGCATGTCCAGATGCTCCGAATGCTGGCTACACAGTATTCGGCAGCAACCGGATTAGCAGTCACAGACGTTGGTGTAGTTAATGATGCAAATCCCACATCCAGCGAAGCAATTATAGCGCAGTCACAAACATTGATTCTTATGGCAGAGCAGTTAAACAGGACCAACGGTGATGCGTTATATCGAATCGCGAAAATGGCATTAGCCATAGAACTCGACACCATACCGGACGATCTTCCGGATGAAGCCAGAGGGGTGGTGGCACATTTCAAGAACCCGGCAATGCCGAGCGTGGCATCCACGACGGATGCGGCTTTAAAAATTGCAACAGCCAGAGAGGGATTTGCACAGACAGATATTTTTCTCGAAATGATAGGTTTCGATCAGGCTGATATCAGAAGAATCAAGGCACAGGAGCAACGGGCACAGGGCAGTAAAATTTTAACAGAGGAGTTTGGCGATGAGAATATCGACGAAAGCGTGGCTGCAGTACATAACCAAAATGTCGCAGATCAGCCAGAAATCGGCGGATCTGATGCAGGAGTGGGTGCGTAAACATGGATTTAGCGATGACAAAGCGCTTTTGGATTATGCTTATGCACTATCTTCGCATTATGGACAGGCAATTGGTTCGTTGGCTTGCGAGATGTATGAAAAGACGGCGGCAGCACAGGGTGCTATAGTGCCGACGGCAGAAATTGCAGATCTTCCAGAATACGGCGAAGTAGCAAAAGCAGTACATGGAACGATGAAACAATCACAGGCGAAGGTACCGGCCACAGTGGCGAGACTGGTCAAACGGGTTGGAGCAGACACCACGTTAAAGAATGCAAAGAGAGACGGCGCACAATTCGCATGGATTCCACATGGAGACACATGCGCCTTTTGTATTACGTTAGCATCCAGAGGGTGGCAGTACATGTCAGATAAAGCGCTGAAAGGCGGTCACGCAGAACATATTCATGCAAATTGCGATTGTGAGTATGCAGTTCGTTTTGACGGACACAGCACAGTGGCTGGATATGACCCAGATAAGTATCTGGAAGAATATGAAAATGCTGGCGGCAATATCAATGCTATGAGGCGGAACCGGTATGAGCAGAATAAGGATGAGATAAATGCCAGAAAAAGAGAACTGTACAAGGAAAAGAAAAAGCTGCAAATGAATTTACAGTTTTTCGCAAAGATTCCAGATGAAAAATTAACAGAATATGCTTTAAACATGGAGCATCCAACCGGAAAATATAAAGCAGAAGCATTCAAAGAAGCTCTTGGATATACACAAGAAACCTATGCTGATTTAAAAGCGAAAATACTTGATTCTTTTAATGAAAATGAGTTAGTATATAAGCGAGAAGATAAATACGGAAAACGCTATGAGCAAATTATGCAAATAACAGGACCAAATGGAAAAACAGCAAATGTATTAACAGCGTGGATCAAAGATGATGATAATGCTGAACCAAGGCTAACATCGATATATGTGGATAAGAGGTGAAAGTGATGAAACAATATGATGTGGTTAAATTAAAGGATGGGCGAATAGGAACCATAGTTGAAATTTTTGAAGATGCTTGTGAAATTGACGTTGGTGATTCTCCTACTAACTGGGAAACAATTACTGTTGATAAAAAAGATATTGAAAAAGTGTTATAGATACCACTGATCAGAAATGGTTAGTGGTATTTTTATACCCATTTTTAAGAAAAGGATGTGATTGTATGCATAAGATCAGAGATATCATTCGCTCCATTTTTAGTACCCATTCGCCGTCAAAAAAATTAGCCAAAGCGGTGAAAGACGCTATGACATCTGAGGAAATGCAAGAAATGATACGAAGCATGAGAGCAGAGAGGTGGTGATCCAGAATCTCCCACCGGCAGGGAACGACCGGAAGAACCGGAGGTGATGCGTTTGATTGTAAAAATAAAATACAATGATTATTCAAGCGGCTTCTATGAAGCTGCTTTTTTAATGGCAACATGCGCCTAGCATGGATATAAATTCACTTATTTGGAGGGTAACACGATGGAAAATATCAATGAAAACGGCACTGCAGGAGCAGGAACAGAACCACAAGCAGAAGAAAAGAAATTTACTCAGGCTGACGTAGACGCAATTGTCGAGGGACGCCTCGCCAGAGAAAAACAGAAATACGCAGATTACGAAGACCTGAAGGCAAAAGCCAGCGAGTATGAAAAGCTGAAAGACAGCAACAGAACAGACGCAGAGAAGAATGCGGAGAGAATCGCAGCACTTGAGCAGCAGTTAGCAGAATCTGCCAAGGAAAAAACTGTAACACAGGTAAGAAACAAAGTAGCACAGGAAACAGGAGTCCCGGCATCATTGCTGACAGGGGAAGATGAAGAAACTTGCAAAAAACAGGCAAAAGCTATCAAAGATTTTGCGAAACCTACAACTTACCCGGGGCCGAGAAGCAACAGCAAACCGCACACAAGCGATTCCCATGTGGATGAGGGCATGAGAGAGCTTGTACATCAATTATTCGGAGGAAAATAAAAATGGCAGCATTACTTACAACAGATTTTCAGATTCCTTCAACAGTATCAGAGGGTATCTTTAAAAAAGCACAGAAAGGTTCTGTATTAGCACAGTTATCCGGTGCGAGACCGCAGAAATTTGGAACATCACAGTCCTGGGTGTTAACAGCACCGCCAAAAGGAGAGTTGGTTGGAGAGGGAAAACCAAAATCACCGACACCGACTACCTACGGAACAAAAACCATCAATCCGTATAAAATCCAGGTAACTATGAGATTTTCGCAGGAGGTACAGTGGGCGGATGAGGACACACAGATTGGTGTAATTCAGGATTTGGCAGAAAACGCAGGAACCGCCCTTGGACGAGCACTGGATCTGGTTGGAATTCACAAGATTAATCCACTGACAGGAACTGAATCAGAGCTGGTGAAAGAAGGTCTGATCGACACCACTCAGCTGGTAACTTTGTCTGGAACAAAATACGATGAAGCCATCGAGGCAGCTGCAGGCACTGTTATCGCAGCAGGTTATACACCGGCAGGTATTGCCATGGATCCGACATTGTCCTTTGGTCTGTCGACCATGCGAGATACTACTGGAAGAAAAATTTATCCAGAAATCGGATTCGGCCAGAACGTGACCAATTTCCTTGGTATGAACGCGGCGATTTCAGACACTGTTTCTGCAAAAAATGAAATCAGTGCAGCATCCGACCTGATCGGAATCGTTGGTCAGTTCGATGCGTTCCGCTGGGGCGTGCAGAGATCTATCAGTGCACATCTGATTGAATATGGCGATCCGGATGGGCTGGGCGATCTGCAGAGAAACAACCAGATTGCAATCCGTGCAGAGATCGTATACGGAATTGGAATCATGGATCAGAAAGCATTTGTTAAGATTAACAAAGGGGCGTAAAATGAAATACCTGTATAAACAGACAGGCATGGTTGTGGAGTCCAGTGTAGCACTGGACTCATTACTTTTTGAGCCGGTCAAAGAGAACACTGAGCCGCAGAAGCAGACAGAGACTGCGACAAAGAAAACTACAGAGCCTGCCAAGAAAACAACGCGGAAAACTACAACCAAAACTACGGCTAAAACAACGAAAAAGTGAGGTGATCTCCATGTATGCGACATTAGATGAAATCGAACGGAGATGCAGACGAACATTATCTGACGCAGAGAGAACACTGTGCGAGTCACTGTTGGAGGATGCAGCAGTGATCGTAGATTCCTACGGAAAAAACGCTCCGGAAAATTCTAAAAAGCTGGTTTCCTGCAATATGGTAGTACGTGCGTTAGGAAGCGGCACAGACGACCAGATACCGATTGGCGCATCACAGGGAACCTTGTCAGCACTGGGGTATTCACAGACATGGAGCTTAGGGAGCGGATCAACTGGAGAATTGTATCTGACAAAGCTGGATAAGAAACTTCTGGGAGTAGGATGCAAAATCAATTTTTCCAATCCATTCGAAGAAATTATTTCCGAGGATAACCAGACGGAAGTAGAAACACCTGCCCTGGAAGAGGTGATGTTGTGATTCGGGGAATAACAATTACATTGTTCCAAAAGCAGAAAAAGGGAGCAGATGGATTTGGGCGCCCAATATATGAAGAAACGGCGAAACAGGTAGAAAATGTACTGGTTGCGCCGGCGCAAGAACAGGAGATCCTCGATACTCTGAATCTGACCGGAAGGAAAGCAATCTACACCTTGGCTATCCCGAAAGGTGACACTCACGACTGGGAAAATGCCGAGGTAGAATTCTTCGGTCGAAGATGGAAAGTGATCGGGATGCCAATTTCCGGAATTGATGCATTGATCCCGTTGCAGTGGAATATGAAAGTGAGAGTGGAAAATTATGGCGACGAAAGTGAGAATTGAGCTGAATGAGGCAGCTATTCGGCAGCAGTTGTTGAAATCACCTGCCACAGAAGCGATGTGCAAAAAATATGCAGAAGAAATCGCGGGAAGATGCGGCGAGGGATATGAAACAAAGACCTATAAGACACCGAGCCGTATGGCTGCAAAAGTGTATGCAGATTCTTTTCCGGCCAGAATCGACAACGTAAAGAATAACACACTTCTAAAGGCGGTGAGATCATGATCGAGACTATTGTGCTGGAATATCTGAACCGTAAAATGAAAGTCCCGGTTCACACGGAAGTACCGGAAAAACCACCAAAAAGATACGTGATCATCGAAAAAACAGGTGGCTCGAAGAGAAATCACATCTGTTCCGCTACCCTTGCAATTCAGTCGGTAGCAGAAAGCCTGTATGAGGCAGCGTTATTGAATGAACAGATGAAAGAACAGATGGAAACTATCGCAGATGAAACGGATATCAGTAAATGCGAACTGAATAATGATTACAATTTCACAGATACAACGACAAAGAAATACAGATACCAGGCCGTGTACGACCTGGTTCATTATTAAGGAGGGAACAGCATGTCAGCAGACGCACAGAACGTATCAACCAGTAAACCAAAAGTTGGTGGTGCGGTTGCCAGAGCACCGTTAGGAACAGCACTCCCAACAGATGCGACAACAGCATTAAATGCAGCCTTCAAGCAGCTGGGTTACATTTCCGAGGACGGCATCACAAATGCGAATTCGCCAGAAACGGATACCATCAAGGCTTGGGGAGGCGATACGGTAGACACCTACCAGACGGATAAACCGGATACTTTCGCCTTTACCTTGATTGAAGGCCTGAATGTTGAAGTACTCAAAACAGTATACGGGGAGGAGAATGTTTCTGGAGATCTTGAAACAGGAATCACAATCAAAGCCAATAGTAAAGAAGCAGAGCCAAGCGCTTGGGTTGGTGATATGGTCCTGAAAGGAGGAGCATTAAAACGAGTGGTGATTCCGAATGGAACGATCACAGAGATTGGAGAGATTACCTACAAGGCAGATGAAGCGATCGCATATGCAGTAACGGTAACTGCAACACCGGATACAGCAGGACAGACACACTATGAGTACATTGTGAAGAAGGAGAGCGACTAATGATTGAAGGAACAACCAGCACAGGATTTCAGTTCAAAATAGAAGATGATGCGGCCGATGACTACGAACTTGTAGAGGTTTTGACAGAAATCGATAACGGAGAGTGGCAGAAAGTCACAGAAATGACCACAAGACTTCTCGGCCCAGAACAGAGAGATGCCCTGAAAGAACATGTTCGCGGAGAAAATGGTCGCGTTTCATTCAAAGAGATATGTAACGAGGTAGGCGAGATCTTCGCAGCGGCAAATAAAACAAAAAACTGATTGTCCTCGCAGACATGCTGGCAATTGATGAGGATGCAGTGATATGCGACCTGGCGGAAACCTATAGAATCTACGATTACAAGAACTATCCACCAACATATATTGCTACATTGGCAGCAGGGCTACGCGATAACGCGAGGATTAAAATGAAAATGAACAATATGGCTTATCCACTTGAAACGATGTTAATGGCATCTGCGGTGGATAAGCTTTCTTTGCTTTTATGGACCAAAACAAAAGATGGAGCAAATGGAATAAATCGACCAAAGCTACTGGTTGATGCGCTGTTTAAGAATCCTGATCAGGATCTGGTCTCATTCGACACAGCGGAAGCGTTTGAGGATACATGGAGACAGCTGGCAGGAGGTGAGAGAATTGGCGGCAACTGAACTAGCAAAAGCATATGTACAAATTATTCCAACCACAAAGGGAATTAAAGGAAAACTCGGAGAAGAACTGGGCGACGAAGTAGAAAATGCCGGAGATGAAGCTGGGAAAAAAGGTGGAGAGAGTGCTGGCGTATCATTTGCCAAAAAGATGCTGAAAGTCGTTGCCGCAGCCAAAATCGGTGAAAAGGTTGTGCAGGGAATCAAAGCATCCGTGCAGGCTGGAGCGGCGCTAGAGCAGAGCATCGGCGGTATTGAGACACTTTTCAAAGAATCCTCTGACACAATGATCCAGTATGCAAACAAGGCATTTGAGACCTGTGGATTGTCTGCGAATGACTACATGGAAACAACCACAAGCTTTGCGGCTTCCATGCTTTCAAGCGTAGGCGGAGATACGGCAAAGGCAGCAGAGCTATCGAACAAGGCGGTAGTAGCAATGTCTGATAATGCGAATAAAATGGGAACTAATATGCAGGATATTCAGAACGCATATCAGGGCTTTGCAAAGCAGAACTACACCATGCTGGATAACTTAAAACTCGGCTACGGTGGCACAAAGGAAGAAATGCAGCGTCTGCTGGATGATGCCAATAAATTAAATGCACAGCAGGGAAAAATCACGGATTATTCCATAGACAGTTTTGGTGATATTACGGAAGCTATCCAGGTAGTACAGGATAATCTCGGAATCACAGGAACGACAGCATTAGAAGCTGCAAGCACGCTTTCGGGATCCTTTGGAACGATGCAGGCCGCATGGACCAACTTTATCGCACAGTTGTCAGTCGGAAATCAAAGTCAGGTTAACCAGGCTATGCAGGATCTCGCTTCCAGTGCATCGACATTCCTGTTTCAGAATCTCATTCCGGCAATTGGAAGAATTATCACACAGCTCCCTGGAGCAATTGCAACTTTTATTACAACAGCAATTCCACTGCTGGTTGAAAATGGAAAACAGATCATAAGTAGCATTATCCAAGGCTGGCAGAACAACAAGGAAAAATGGAAAGAGACAGTGAACGAGTCTCTGGATAACGCCATTGCATGGGTGGAAAGTTCTCTGCCGGAAATACTACAGGAAGGTGTACAAGCTGTTGAGAACTTCATCGCCGGATGGGGAAGCGGAGACGGTCACATGATGAAAACGGTCGGAGAGTTAATCGGAAAAATCATTGTGGTAATCGGAAAAGCTGTTCCGCAGATCATCGCCGCTGGAGTTTTGATCGTTGGAAAACTGGCACTTGGATTTGTCCAAAACATTCCGTATTTTTTGACACAGATTGGCAGATTATTCGGACAAATGATAAACACAATTGCCTCAAATCTTCCGAGATTATTCACATCAGGTGGATCCATGATCGGGAAAATTGTTTCTGGATTTCTGAACGGAATTGCAGGTATTCCATCAGCGGTAAAACAGGTAATTGAAAAGTTCAAAACAAACTTCCAGAATGCCGACTGGAAGAGCCTTGGAACCAATATTATTAAAGGTATTGTAAAAGGTATCACAGGTAGCCTTGGCAGTATTGCCAGTGCTGCAAAAGATGCCGCAAAGCACGCATTAGATACGGCGAAAAAGGCACTGGGAATCCATTCACCATCTCGAATGTTCGAACTGCAAGTTGGTAAAAACATCGACCTCGGACTTGCCGCCGGAATTGAGAATAACTTAAAGCCGGTGCAGACTTCCATGCGTACATTGAGCATGGAAACGGTCGGAATGATCGATGCCAACGCAATCATTTCAGATTCGACACCAGCATCATTTGCGCCGGCGCAAAACCAGTCAAATTCTTCTGTTTTAGAGACGATTTTACAACTCCTGAGCCAGTACCTTCCGTCATGTGCAGACAGTCAGATTGTACTGGACAATGGAGCATTGGTTGCGGGAATCGCACCGGAGATGGACCGAGCACTTTACAAATTGCAGAACAGCAGAAATCGAGGCAGATAAGCTATGGGAAAAGTAACGATAGATGGAAAAGAGATCCAGGCAAGCTATGGTCTCATTCTAACTGAGGCTGTGATCGGACAACCGGAACTGGAAACAGTAATCATTTCAGTCCCGGGAAGATCCGGAGCACTGGACTGTACCGAAAAATTGTTTGGTGGACCGGTGTACAAAAACCGTACTATCACGCTGACTTTTAAGACCAGAGAAAAACTGGCAAAGACAACCTGGCCGGAACTGCAGACAAAGTTATCAGTCCTGTGGCACGGACAGACAAAACGGATCATCTTCGACGATGATCCGTTATATTTTTATGAAGGACGAATTAACATAGCGTCGTTTACGGTAGAAGGACAGCTGTGGACGGTAAAAGCAGAGTGCGACTGCAAACCGTATAAATACCTGATTTCAAATCCAACACAAAAATCACTGTAGGAGGGATAGACCATGTACAAAATTACATACTGCCACAGGGGCGAAAGTACAGAAAATGATCTGTACCTTCCGGGTGATGAAGATCTGTGCTTAACAGCAGCCTCATTATCTCTGGAAGAAGGAAAAGCCGGAGAACTATCGATAGGAATTCCGGATGCTAACACAGCAAAAGAGGGAATCGTATGTTTGACGGATGAGATTATCGTTTACAGAGAGGAAAAAGAAATTTTCCGAGGCAGATGCATCACAGAACAGACGGACTTTAATCTAACCGGCACGCTGACCGTGGAAGGAATCTTAACCTATCTGTACGACACCTATTTTCCACCGTTCGAGTTTCAGGGACAGCCAATTGACTTATTAAAAAAGGTGATCAATAACCACAATTCATATGTGAGTTCGGAAAAACAGTTCCAGATTGGAACTGTCACGGTGGAAGATGCCAACAATTACATTGCACGCTCATCGGAAGGATACAACCGGACGCTGAATATTTTGAGTGATAAATTTGTTGGAGATACACTTGGTGGATATTTCCGGGCAAGAGTATCCGGTGGAAAGCGGTATCTGGATTATCTAAAAACCTACGGTACCAGAGCTACGCAGAAAGCGGAACTTGGTCAGAACATCTTAGATTTAGCACTGGAAGTAGAATACAGCGACCTGATCACAGCAGTTTTGCCACTCGGACAGAAAAACAGTGAGACAGATGCTGATGGCAATCAGACATCCAGCTATGTGACAGTGGAGTCCGTAAATAACGGAGATTTATACATCCGAGACACAGCGTTGATTGAAAAGTACGGATTTTTGTGCGAGTGCGTAGAATGGCAAGATGTAACGGAACCGGCAAATCTGAAGACAAAAGCAACCGCGTATCTTGCACAGAAAAGCCTTGCTATCGAGAAAATCACTCTCCGGGCTGTAGATCTGTACTTAGCAGGTGAGGCGGACGAACCGTTTCAACTCGGAGATATGGTCGCAGTAAAATCCACACCACACGGCATTGATCAGTACATAGAACTGAGTGCTATGAAATTGGATTTACTGAATCCAACCAACGATACATTTACGTTCGGTTCCACAGAGGGAACGCTGACTGGAAAAAGTTCTTCAGATAGCCGGAATATAGCCGAGAGCCTGAATAATCTTACAATGATTATTGGCCGGATTTCTTCAGATTACATCAGCACGAAGATTCTGGAAGCCGAGGTTGCAAAACTTGGTTACGCAAAGATCAAAGATTTAGAGGCGGAAGTAGGAAACTTTGGCTATCTAAAAGCGACAACTGCAGAAGCAACCTACGCAAAGATTGAGCAGTTAGAAGTTACCGATGGTAAAATCGCCGAATTGGAATCTATCTCCATAACCACAGACAATTTTAAAGCCAAAGTGGCAGAGATTGATATCGCAGAAATCAAGAAAGAGTTTGTCGATTCGGCATTTATCAAAACACTGCAGAGCTTGGAACAGACGGTGATCACATCAACTGTAAATACAGAATTTGTCAAAGATCTGATTGTAGGTCATGCAACACTGCAGGATCTGTTCACGGAGCATTTTACCATTGGTTCAGACGAATATGGTTCAACAGAGATGGACGGCTCCACGATGCAGTTTAAGGACGCGAACGGTAACGTGTACATCCAAATCGGAACGGATGCTGATGGAAAACATTCTATCATCGTAAAAGACGAAGATGGAAACACGCTGATCAATGGCAAGGGCATTACAGAAAAAGCCATCGTGGATGATCTGATCATCAATAAGATGATTAAAAAGAAAGATACGAACTATGCCGGAATCAGCGCAGACCGGCTGGATATCGATTCTGTGGTGACCAGCATAAACAATGGAACCAAGACGATTAAATCCAGTCTCATTTATTTTGACGAGGAAAACCAGACTTTAAACACAAAGCTGTCTAAGATGCAAGAGTCTTTTTCTAAGGAAATTTTGGAACAGATCACGGATAATGGAACATATCAGGCCTGGATAGAATCCTCACAAGGGAACGTGTTGAAAAGCGCTACATCGGCACAGCTGACATGCAATCTCCGGAAAGGAAACACAGTGGAAGATGCAACCGGTACGGCATACCGTTATTCCTGGAGCAGAAAGATTAATGGAACAGCTGATACATGGAGAGCAGCAGGAAAGACGGTCACAATCAAGGCAACTGATTTCGTAGAAAGCGCCGTGTATACCTGTGAGGTAATGGAGCTGTACCGGATTCAGAATGCAGCAGGTAACGTGCTGATCAATGCAGCAGGCGCTGTTTTAACCGGATATTATCCGTTCATTTCCACAGAGATTTCATTATACAGAAATATCGAGGAAGAACTGCAGAACAAATACTACACCAAAGAAGAGACGATTGATCATGTCACAACGATTCTTGGTGAAACAGATCTGAGGGAGGTTAACGGCAGTGTAAAAGAAATCGCAGACAAGACCAATACAGTCTACGATACAGCCATGGAGCATACGCAGACCATTAAGGATATAAAACAGACGCTGAATGGAAACAACCTGCTCCGGAACAGCGAGACACTTATATTTAAGGATTACATCATAGGAAACAGATTGACAAATGCAGCAGGTAACGTGCTGATCAATGCAGCAGGTTATGTGCTGATCATATAGGAGACAAAAAATGGCAGATACAAACATGAAAATTACGGATGCCGCGACTATCACATCAATGGCCAAGACTGATAAGGCATTCGTAAATTCAGGAAGTGATCTCAAACAGATTACACTGAGTAACTTGGTAGCGGCCGGAGATGCAATTACTACATTAACTCATAATATTCCAAGAAATACACCAAAGGATATCACATCGTACTATTCGGATGGATCCCTCTGGAACCGGTTGAACGGCAGTGGCGGCTATCAATTTCTGGAAGATATTTTCGTTGGTGACTATATCAAAATGTCTCGGGCAATCTCCGCAAAAAATCCAGATTCTACATATCAGGCAACTGGATCACAGTACGTCACGATCGCAAGCATCAATGGCTTGATGGGAAATGGAGATACTGGTGTATCATACAACCATCTGGTAATGGTGCCGGGAACAGGACATGGCGGAACGGAACATTTCGGGCGAAGTTACATGAATTCATCACATACGACAACCGGAGGATACAAGAGCAGTTATATGAACTCCACCATTCTCGGAGATGTGGTGTCTTCGGGATCAACAGCATCTGGAGCAACAATTAATCAGCAGTTATACGCAGAATTTGGAAGCCACCTAAAGACCACCAGAGAGTTAGTATCTAATCAGATCAATGCATCCGGATATGGACGGCTTGGATCTGCCAGCGGCTGCAGTAACGGTTGGGAATGGATTTCAGCGCAGGCAATCTTAATGTCAGAAATTGAAGTGTACGGATCGGTAGTATTCGGTTCGTCTGGTTATGATATCGGAAATGCAAATCATCAGCTGGAGCTGTTTGTACATTCGAAGTCAGCAATCAATAACAGAAGTGCGTACTATTGGCTGAAAGACGTAGCCTCTGCGGCTTACTTCTGCTTTTGCAGCCACATTGGCTATTCGTTCTACAGCGGCGCCGGCAACAGCAGCTTTTGTGTCCGCCCTCGCTTCATAATCGCAGCGTAGCGGATCATGAAATCACCGCCCCGGTGTGGGCGGTGATAAATAAATATAAAGAGAGAAAAAATGTGTCAGTAATTAAAAACATGCAAAAGTTATCCTCAATGGAATTCTACAAAAACGCTATAAGGATACGACAAAGAACGACTGACTGGATGCTACGGGATTTCGGTACCAAGAAAAACAGACGGTCAGTAAAACAGGTAATAAAGAACATAGATCCGGATGACCAGAAAATAATTGATGATATTTTTAATAAATACGGAAAGAGACCAAATCAGGAATTTCAAAGTGAATATCCGGAATGGTTTGTTACATTTGAACAGAATGCAATCATCCAAATTATACATGAATTAATGATGAATATTACAGCAGCCAACAGCATTTATGCAACACGGGAGTTTGAATTTGATATGCGACGAAAATATCAGAACGAAGCCATTGCGTGTTGCCACAAACTGTATCAGGAGTTGCAATATGTGATTTCTACCGTGTACACAGATGCAAATAATTATATACAGCTGCTGGACACCATAGATACAGAAATCGACCTGTTGAAAGGATGGAGGCAGTCAGACAACAGGGCACGAAAGAAGTCAAAAGAAAAATAGACAACGGGTAAGGTTTGTACCTCTGCGGCTAACTTCTGCTATTGCAACAACAATGGCAATTCGAACTACAACAGCGCCGGCAACAGCAACTATTATGTCCGCCCTCGATTTGAATGGCACGCATAGGCATAGGCCACGCGTGCTCCGAAGGAAACATTATCCGTCCGAGAGGAGAATGAGACGCGCGATACAATCGGATAAGTCTGAACGTTAAAAACACGCGTCGGTAAAAAATGAATTATTACGACAGAATTACAGATATGAACGTACTATACGATGCATACAGAAAATGTATCAAAGGCGTGGATTGGAAAAGCTCAGTCCAACGCTATGAAGCCAATTTTTTAAACAATCTGCGAGAATTAAGGGAATCGCTGATATCCGGTACATACAAGCCGAAGCCATTCACGGAGTTTCAGATCACGGAGAGAGGCAAAACACGACAAATAAAATCACCGTGTCTGCAGGACAGGATCTTACAGCGGGCAATGTGCGACTATGTGCTAGAGCCGGTACTATATCCGTACTTGATACATGACAATGGCGCCTCAGTGATAGGAAAAGGTGTTGAATTCACCAGAAAGCGACTGAGAAGAAATCTACAAAAATATTATCGGAAATATGGACCGGAGGGATATATTCTGATCGGAGATTTCACCAAATATTTCGAAAGCATACCGCACGATAAATTAATCCGCAGCATAGCTGAGAAAATACATGATGAAAAATTCATGCAGTTATTCGAGTTGATCATAAAATCGTTCGGCGCGGGAAAAGACACCGGTATAGGAATTGGAGCGCAAATCAGCCAGATCTGCGGCATCTACTACGCCACACCACTAGATAATTACATCAGAAACGTGCGCGGGTGTAGCTTACATGCACGACACATGGATGATTTCTATGTGATCCATCGTGACAAACAATATCTGAAGCAACTCCTGACTGAGATTGAGACAGTAACGGATGCTCTCGGCCTACGATTAAACAAAAAGAAAACACAGATATGTAGAATAGACAAAGGATTCGTATTTCTCAAACAGCGGATCCAACTCACATCCACAGGAAGAGTGGTGATGCGGCCATGTAAAGATACTGTCACAAGAGAAAGAAGAAAATTAAAGAAATTTAAAGCAAAACTGGAAAATGGGGAAATGACACAGACAGAAATAGAAAATCAGTACAAGAGCTGGAGAGGAGGGATGGACAAATATGATTGCCATAAAACATTAAGAAATCTGGACGAAACATACATGAAACTATTCGGAGGCAAAGAATGAATGAAAAACAGGAAAAATTAGAAAAGTACCAGGCAGAATTAAGAATATTGCACTCGAAACTACAGGCGGACACTTCTGATATTGGAGATTGGAAGATTGCAAAATGCATGGAATATCAGCTGTGCGGTCTCAAAATTCCATACGACATGGAGGAACTAAATGCGCAGCGCCAGAAGGTAAGGGATGAGATCAACAACATTTTGGAAGAAATTTCAAAGCTGGAGGCAGAACCATAAAAGGCAGGTGATCGTATGAACATCCAGAAAGTGAAGATTGCCGGAGCAAACGGTAGCACCGTAGAAGCTGGATATTTCCAGACGAGCGCCACGGCTATTTTACAGCTTGGAAATCTTGAATTAGAATCCGGAAAACAGTATACGTTACATGGATATGCGAAGGCAAGCACTTCGACCACTATGGCCTGCGAAGGGAAAAACACAACTATTGGAACCGGATGGACAGAGTTTGCATTTTTGATCACAGCCAATTCGAAAATGATACAGCTGGCTTTTTCACCAGCGACATGGTGGGTTTACAAATGGAAACTGGAAGTTGGGGATATCATCACACCATGGACACCATCTCCGGTTGACGCCAAAAACGACATTGAAGAAAAAGCGTCTGAGTGGAGCCAGACTGCAGAAAGTATCCGGTCGGAAGTGTCAAGAGTCTCAAATAATCTGGATAGTGCAAAGTCAGAATGGAATCAGACCGCAGAAGGGATAAAATCCAACGTTTCAAAGGTATCCAGCGACTTGTCCTCAGCACAGTCACAATGGAACCAGACTGCAGAAGGATTCAAAACCGAGATCAGCAAAAAAATCGGATCAGAAGAGGCAAAGACAATCATTAATGCCAATGCCGACAGCATCCGAACCAAAACAGGAATCATCGCTTGGGAAGCTGAAAATAGCAGCATGACAGAAGATGGTACGTTGACCTGCAAAAGTGGACATTTCGGCGGCGATCTGGATGCGGCTGGAGGCACGTTCAAAGGAGAACTATCAGCAGCAGGCGGAACTTTTAAAGGAAAGTTGCAGGCGGCCAGTGGATCCTTTAATGGAGACGTAATAGCGGATTCGTTTAAAACAGCAAATGGCGTTGTCGAAAAACAATACACAAATGGATATGTGCTCAACAAATTCGACCGATTGGTTACAATTAACGGATGGGCCACCGCCATCACAGCACTTGGAATTGGCGGGTTTGTGTTGGATAGATCTGATTGTTATCCATCGGATAACATCGGAATAACCTGCATTGTCGGCTTTAATGGAAGTTCGTTCAAACCGGGTTGCCTGCTAATTAATACGGACGGAACGATGATCTTGTATTATTACAATTCTTATGGATCCTCAGCCACAAGAATTGATAAAAGCAACTATAGCAACAATCTCGATTTAGGGATTACTCTATATTTTTCTGGAAGCTGGTTCACAAATTACAGTGCATAGGAGGTGCTATAGTGAAAATTATATTTTCAGACGAAACAGAGCTGCAGGTTGACAATTTTGTATATGACCAGATGAGCAATTTTATTTTCATATACATACTGACTAGCGATTTCAATTCACTTGTGCCAAAATTCAAGTCAGAGGAGCTATTGAACGAGATAACGGTGGATGATGGAAAAACACGGAAAAAATATTTCGGATATATTAGCACAGAACAGTTTTTCGGAATCGTACAAGAGGAGAAGATTCTGGCAACAGTAGTATTAAAACAGAACGAATAAATATTAAACGATAATTAGAGCTGATATTTCGATATTGGCTCTTTTTATAATTAAATAAGAAGAAAGGAAGGAAACAGAGATGAACATTGGAAAAGCGGTTGATGTTTATAATGTGTTCATGGGAGCGGTCGTGACTATTTTTACGGCAGTATTTGGAATCTACTGGTATATTTTTGTAGCCTATATGATTCTCAACGTAATGGATTGGTTGACAGGATGGTACAAGTCACGAAAGTTGAAAGAAGAATCCAGCAAGAAAGGGCTGATCGGAATCGTAAAAAAGCTGGGCTACTGGGTGATTATCGCGGTAGCCTTTTTGATTTCGAATGTATTTGTACGCATGGGAGCTGATCTGCTGAATGTAGATTTGTCTTTTCTAAGGATGATCGGATGGTTTACGTTGGCCTGCCTGCTTGTGAATGAAATTCGCAGCGTTTTGGAGAATCTGGTGCAGACCGGATATAACGTGCCAGAAGTACTGATGAAGGGACTGGCCGTAGCAGATAAAATGATCAATAAATCGGATGATGAGGAGGAAAAAGAATGAGTTTAATCAGTAATTGCGGACACGACGAAAGAGGAAAATATACAGGTGGACAGCCGGGCGATCAGACTGGCACTGAATGGACGTTGATTCCATGGTACAATAGACCTTGGTCTTGCGTTCTGAGACATCCGGATCCGAATGTTAGAGCAACACTGGCAGATCTGGCTACCAAGGCGGCCAAGAATGACAATATCGGTTATTGCCAGGCACATCGCGATTCTTACTGGGCGCAGCTTCAGAAAAGTGATTACGATCCGTCTAAGATCACCGTTAAATGCGAGGCAGACTGCTCCGGTGGTGTGATTGCTGACGTTAAGGCAGCGGGACATCTGCTCGGTATTGATGAGCTGAAAAACTGCTCCGCTACATATACGGGCAATATGAGAAAAGGACTGGTAGCAGCTGGGTTTGAACTGCTGACAGCGAGCAAGTATCTCACAAGCTCGGATTATTTACTCCCGGGAGATATCCTGTTAAAAGACGGCAGCCACACAGCTACCAATATCGCTACAGGCTCCAAAGTAGCATCTACAGGATCTACTGGAAGTACCACATCCGGTACAACCACAGCCAAAAAGTCCAACATTACCCTTGGCCAGGAATGGCTGAACTGCAACTATGGTGACGTGATTCTGGCCAACTGCGGAGCAAAACTGGCAATAGATGGTTCTTATGGTCCAGCTTGTCGAAAAGCGGCTCTGGCAGTGTGGAAACATCTTTCCAACAAAAAGAACGGTACAAAGTTAGATACAAGAAATACCAATTTTGGTGCAACATGCAAAACAGCGGCAGCCAAGACCGTTGTTAAATCCGGTACTGCTGGAACATTCACTTACCTGGTGCAGTTCATCTTGGCCGGAAAAGGATACTACAAAGGATCAATGGATGCTTCCTGTGGTTCTAGTACCGTGAGTGCGATTAAAGCATTCCAGAAAGCCAGAAAATTATCTACTGACGGATCTTGTGGCCCAGCAACTTGGTATGCATTGTTTAATTAACGATATCAAATAATGAAAAAATAATGTCTCACTTGTGTCTCACTAAAAATTGTGAAACACAGCAACCACGGGCATTGCGAGCGTTTATAGCACTTGACTTTTAATCAAGTTGTCCCGGGTTCGAACCCCGGCACGCTCACTAGAAGCCAGTAAACTTGCGGGTTTGCTGGTTTTTTGTTACTTGAAAATCAGCCTTTCCCACAAGTTTTCCCACATTTTCCCACAAGTAAAAAATTCATATTATCTGGAAATGGCAGATTCAAAAATGGAGACTGCCTGTTTCCTGGAATGCTGTGACACGTGAGCATATGTATTTAATGTGAT
>CAVEOS010000022.1:0-36561 GCA_963617435.1 Lachnospiraceae bacterium | reverse complement strand
TCGATATATAACAAGTTACAGTTCAACCATTTCGGTCAAAATCAGTTAACTAAATAACATTGCTTTCATTATACAACATAAACGAATATGAGGTGTCTTTCTTTTATGCAAAATCACGAACTTGCTCATTTATAGTAGTATACTAAAAAAATAGTAGATTGTAATATTTACAGTAGGAATGCAATGCAACAATGTAAGTAGTGTGAATTTCATAGTGTAAATATCGGAAACGCAGCATCTTTCCTCGGTAAACGATTTAGCGAGCGACCGAGTTTTGCGAGTTTTGCGCGAGTGGGAAACGACCAGCTTTTATGAGAGTTGAGAACGAGCGCGATAAAACCGAAGCAAAACGAGGGAAGCGAACGACTAGTGTCCGGGGAAAGATGCTGCGTTTCCGCATTAATAAAACTAAAATTTTTCAAAACTCAAAAAACAGCACTTTTTTCTAAAAAAGTTGCCTTTAGCCAATGACATGATTATGAGAAAATGGCATTAGAAGAAGTGGATTTTTCATATCCACAAGATGGTAGACATCGGGGAGAAAAAGGTTAAGGCATGAAGATGCTCCGGCGTTGAGGAACGTTTCGGAGGACGAAAAAAGGAGGAATTTGACATGAGTAAATTAAAATACATGCTCAGTGCATTGGGATTAAGTATGGCGCTTCTGGTGGCAGGATGCGGAACTTCAGGGGGAAGTGCCGGACAGACATCTGCCGCAGAGGAATCTGCCGTAACGGAGAGCGCAAAAACCGACAGCAGCCAGTCAGATACAGACCAGGCCAATACAGATTCTGAACAGACGGATGCGCAGGAAGAGGATGAGAAAGAACCGTCTCATGATCTGACCGGTTCGGATGATCCGAATTATATCAAGGATGCTTCTTATGAGGTACGTTCTACCGCAGAGAAGGGAAGCCTGGAAAAACCTTGCGGCCGTTATGAACTGAAGGATGCAGACGGCGTGTTCTATTATTTTGACGGAGAGAGTACCTGCTATTATGTACAGAAAGGAACATACTCTTTTTCACATGATGCAAGTACAGACGGAACTGATGAAGATATGATCTCCATGCAGTTTGATGCACAGGATAATCCGACTCAGTACATCATTGACCAGGAAGATGGAGAACTGTATATCCGCACAACTTATTCCGGTGCTGAGGCAGAGACGAAAGTAGCCATGAAGTCCATCAGTGGTACAGACGGCATTGCTTCCATGGAGAATTTTGAGGGAATTTATACTGCGTTTGGAATGGACAATTATCGATATGAATTCCATGCGGACGGCACATTCTATCTGGTCCTGGATGAGAACTATACGCTTGGGGATGGTAATTCCATTACACTGTCAGCGTTTGATAAAGAATTTACTTATACCTACGCAGAAAATGACGGAAATCTGGAATTGTCCGGGGATGGAACAGTGATCGCAACATTAATTCCGAATGAACTATAGGCAAAGTGTTAATAAAATGTGACCATTCTGTGAAAAAACACAAAAAATAGCACATTTATCAAAAAAAGTGTCATTGTCCAAACGTTCTATAACAGGTATTATATACCTACCTGATAAAATATCATTAATGGAGGAGGACATTATGAAAAGTAAAAGTATGAAACAGTTCATGCGCAAAGCTGTATCAGCAGTCAGCGCAGTAGCAATGGCGATTATGCTTGCTGCTCCGGCAGTTTCTACACAGGCTTTTGCAGAAGATGCTCAGGCAAAAAATACTGTAAAAGCAATTGCAGATGATGGAACAATCACAACATATGATGGAGAGACAACAGCATATGCAAGCAACGTTACATTTACATCTGTTGCAGCAGACGGAAGTGCAAAAGAACTTTCACTTGCAGACGCTCAGGCGGCTGTAGAAGCGGGGGATACATCTATCAAGATGTACACAAAATCTCACACAGATGGTTATGGCTCATCTTGGACAAGCAGCTATACTTACACTGACTATCGTACAGGTGTTCAGATTGGTACAGATGCAGATGTAGCACTCGGAACAGAGGGGGTTGGCGGTACTCTGACAACAGATGAGATCACAAAGACAACTACATTAGACAAGTTCAATCTTCTTTCTACATCCAAAAACTTTAATCCGGTTGTTGTAAACAAAGCAAATGCAGTGATCAATAATCCGGTGATCGTTGCAGGTAATGCAGATGGCAAGAACAACTCCGATGGTAAAGAGGATGTCAACGATTTCGTTGGATATGGTACAGCAGTAACAATTTATGGTGATACTGTTCAGTCAGGCGGAAGCACAGATGCTGACGGTATGACAGGCGGTACAACCAATACAAATGCTACTTACAAAACAAAACTGAATCTGGATAAAGGTGGTTCTATCACAACTTATGGTGTAGCAAGACCGGCCGTTGAAGTAGATAACGGTGGTGATGTTATCATCAAAGGTGACGGAGATGATTCTACACAGGAGATTTCAGTAAATGGTGGTACACTTTACGATGGATTCAAAAATACAGCTGATACCACAAAAATGGTATCTCCGCCTTGGGTACTTGGTGTGGTTGGAAATGCCCGTGCAACCAACATGCTTGGTAAAGGATCAACTATGGTAGTTCAGGATGCTGATGTATATGCAGAAGGCTGGGGAGCTCTGTCTACAGATGCAGGAAGCAATCCGTACCTGTATGCGATCAACAGCAATATCAGCATGAAAGAAGGCGGCAGCGGATATGGTACATATGCAATCGGTAATGCACAGGAGTACTTCCTTGGTTCCGTATTTAATGTACCGACTTACCTGACAATCGCAGCAAACGGCGACAATAACAACGTTACTTTAGGTGCTACAACTGCAGGCGAGACAATCAGCATTGATAAAGCAGTATGGAACAACGACAAGATGAGCATCAAAGAAGGCTATGATTCTGTAGTTGCTTCCAAGACAGCTCAGACAGTTGTAAATTCCGAGAACTTCGGTATGGACATCTGGGGACAGGCTACTGTTAATGTAAATGACGCTACAGAGTTCAATACAAAATCAGCTGCATTCCTCGTTAAGAGTGCGAGTGCTACTGTAAATATCGGAAAAGACGCTAAAATCGCGGCAGCAACTGATGCAAACGCAGAAGCTGAGAAACAGATCAACAATACAAAGAACGGTGTTGTATTCCAGATCATTGATAATGAGGATGCAGCAGCATCAGGTATCTCCTTCCCAGAAGGATATGCAGGTCCTGTATTCAGTGATGCTGAGTACTCTGAGTCTGCAGGTTGGTTAGAGGCATCTGCTTCTTCTGACAGTGATCAGGGACAGCAGCCAGGCGGCGCACCAGGTGGAGACCAGGGGGGCGCACCAGATGGAGCACCGAGTGGAGCAGCTCAGAAAACAGCTTCCACATTAAACGTTGCAAACCAGTTAGAAGGTAATATTTACAACGGATCCGGTTACTACGGAGATGGTCAGGAACTGACAGTAAATATCAAAAATGGTGGTTCTGTAACAGGTTCTATCAGTGCAACAACGATTAAACATACAACAGATGGTGGAAAGACACAGAACACATCCATCAAAGAAGCTGATTACAACCAGATCGGTCATGTAATGAACACACCTTCTTACAACGGATCTAACGATGTTGTTGTAAACGTAGAAGATGGTGCTGTATGGACAGCTGATGGAACATCTATCATTACAAAACTTACAATTGGTGAAGGCGCAGCTGTTAACTATGGTGAAGCAAAAGATTCCACTGGCCGTGTAATTACACTGGAAGCTGGCAATACATACGAGAACGTAACAGTTATCGGAACAGCAAGTGCAATTGAGAACGGTGCAGAAGTTACATCTATCAGTGGCAGCGATATCGTTGAAACAGCAAATGCAAAAGCTCCATATGCAAGCAACATGACATTTATCACAACAGATAAAGATGGCGCTACAGAGCTTTCACTTGTAGATGCAAAAGCAGCAATCAAAGCTGGCAAGACAGTAAATGTTTATACTGTATCTCATAAAGATGGTTATGGTTCTGTATGGAACAGCAACTACACATACACAGATTACCGTACAGGTGTACAGATCGGTGCAGAGTCTGAACTGGCTGTAGGCGCAGAGAACCTTGGCGCAAAACTAACAGGTAACACATTATCAGACCTCGTTCTGACATCTACATCTAAGAGCTTCAACCCGGTAGTTGTAAACAAATCCAATGCTACACTGGACAACCCGGTGATCGTTGCTGGTAATGCAGATGGAAAAGACAACTCCGAAGGTAAAGAAGATGTCAACGATTTCGTTGGCTACGGTACAGCGGTAACTGTTTACGGTGATACTGTAACAACAAACGGAAGCGCAGATGCTGACGGACAAAAGGGTGGCACAACCCAGACTAACGCAACTTACAAGACAACGATCGATCTTTCCAAAGGTGGTTCTATCACAACTTATGGTGTTGCTAAACCGGCCGTAGAAGTAGATAACGGTGGTGACGTATACATCAAAGGTGACAGAAATGACAGCACAACAGAGCTTGCTGCAAACGGCGGTACACTCTACGATGGATTCTTAAATACAGCGGATACAGTTAAGATGGTATCTCCGCCATGGGTACTTGGTGTTGTAGGAAATGCTCGTACAACCAATATGCTTGGTAAAGGATCATCCATGGTTATCCAGGATGCAAACGTATATGCAGAAGGCTGGGGCGCACTGTCCACAGATTCCGGAAGCAATCCGAACCTGTATGCAATCAATAGTACCATTGATATGAACCAGAAGGGCAGTGGTTATGGTACATATGCAATCGGTAATGCACAGGAGTATATTCTTGGCTCTACCTTCAATGTACCGACTTACCTGACAATCGCAGCTAACGGTGATAACAACAACATCACAATGGCAGCTACAAAGAAAGGTGAGACAATCGCTACAAACAAAGCTGTATGGTACAACGATGAAATGACCGAGATTAAAGGTTATAACAAAGTTACAGCATACGAGACCAGAGAGACAGAAATCAATTCTGCAAACTTTGGTGTAGATATCTGGGGTCAGGCTACTGTAAACGTAGAAGACGCTACAACAATGAACACAAAATCTGCAGCATTCCTGATCAAGAGTGCAGATTCCACAGTTAACCTTGGCGCTGATGTTACTGTAAAAGCAGCAACAGACGCAAACGCAAAAGCTGAGAATGAACTGAACGGAACAGAGAATGGTGTTGTTTACCAGATCATTGATAATGAAGATGCAGCAGCAAAAGGAATCTCTTTCCCGGCTGGCTATGCAGGACCAGTATTCAGTGATGCTGAGTATACAGAGGCAGAAGGATGGATGTCTGAAGCAAATACATCTGAAAAGACAAGCACTTCTGTACTGAACATTGAAGATAAAGATCTGGAAGGAAATATTTACAATGGATCCGGTTACTACGGAGCAGCTAACAAACTGACAGTTAACATCAAAGACGGCGCTTCTGTTAAAGGTGCGATCAGTTCTACAACCATCAAACATACAACAGATGGTGGAAAGACACAGAACACATCCATCAAAGAAGCTGATTATAACCAGATCGGTCATGTAATGAACACACCGTACTACAATGGTGGAAACGATGTTATCGTAAATGTTGACGGTACATGGATTGCTGATGGTACATCTATCATCACAAAGCTGACAATTGCTGAGAATGCAACGGTAGAATATGCTTCCGCAAAAGATGCTGATGGCAATGCGATTACTCTGGAAGCAGGTAATACATATGAGAACGTAACAGTATCTGATGTGGCAGATCCAACACCAACTCCGGATCCAGAGCCGACTCCAGATGTTGAAGTTGCTGATGGTCTTGCAAACGAAGCAGCAGCAGATGGAAACATCTACTACTACAAAGATGGCAAAGTAGCTACAGACGTAACTGGCGTTTACAACAACCAGACAGACTGGTACTATGTAAAAGACGGTAAAGTTGACTTCAGCTGCAACAGCATCAAGAACAACCAGAACGGCTGGTGGAAGATCGTTAATGGTAAGGTTGACTTCAGCTACACAGGTGTAACAAACAACGAAAACGGTTGGTGGTATGTAAAAGATGGTAAAGTTGACTTCAGCTGCAACAGCATCAAGAACAACCAGAACGGCTGGTGGAAGATCGTTAATGGTAAGGTTGACTTCAGCTACACAGGTGTAACAAACAACGAAAACGGTTGGTGGTATGTAAAAGATGGTAAAGTTGACTTCAGCTGCAACAGCATCAAGAACAACCAGAACGGCTGGTGGAAGATCGTCAATGGTAAAGTTGACTTCAACTACACAGGTGTAACAAACAACGAAAACGGCTGGTGGTATGTAAAAGACGGTAAAGTTGACTTCAGCTACACAGGTATCAAGAACAACCAGAACGGCTGGTGGAGGATCAAAGATGGTAAAGTAGACTTTGGCTTCACAGGTCTCGCAAACAACGAGAACGGCTGGTGGTATATCAAAGACGGTAAAGTTGATTTCTCCTACAACGGACAAGTGAAATCCAATGGAACAACTTACAAAATCGTCAATGGTAAAGTTATTTTCTAAGTAAATTATCTAATATGCTTTACCCCATAAATAATTAAAAATTGCCCGGTTATCGGAATCGATAGCCGGGTGATTTTGTGTTTGGAGAAGAAAAGTCTTCTGGAACAAAAGAGGGAGCACAGATATTCTGGAAATAAGTGTAAAAAAAGTATAAATTCCGGCAAATCGGTTGAGCTGCAAATCAGTTTAGGGTAAAATACTTCGATAGTATGGGAAAAATCTGCATCCGACAGGAAGGTCAGATTACTGAGAGAGAAATTTGAAAAATTAGTAGTAGAAAGAAGGAAAGAAATGTCAAAATTTAGTGTTAAGAAACCCTATACCGTATTTGTGGCGGTGGTGATCTGTCTGATCCTTGGTGTGGTAAGTTTTACCAGGATGTCTACCGATCTGCTGCCGGAGTTTTCACTGCCTTATGTCGTGGTAGTGACGACTTATCCGGGCGCTTCGCCGGACAAAATCGAGAGTACGGTGACGGAACCGTTGGAATCCGGACTTGGAACGGTCAACGGTGTGGAAAATGTCACAAGTACGTCAAATGAAAACTATTGTACGGTCATGCTGGAGTTCGCAGAGGATACAAACATGGACAGCGCCATGGTAAAATTGTCCAATGCACTGGATTTGATCACATTGCCGGATGGCGCCGGAAAGCCGATGATCATGGAAGTGTCCATGGATATGCTTCCGGTTATTTATGCCAGCGTGGATTATGATGGAAAAGATATTTACGAACTCAGTGATTTTGTGGAAAACACTGTTGTTCCGACCATGGAGCGTCAGAATGGTGTAGCCAGTGTCAATACAACCGGAGCCATTGAAAAAACAGTAGAAATCCGTTTAAATCAGGACAAAATCGATGCGTTGAATGATAAACTGGCAGGTTATGTGGATGATCAGCTTGCGGATGCAAAGTCCCAGATTGATGATGCAAAAAGCCAGATGAACAGTGCAAAGGCGCAGCTGGAGAGCTCCAAAAAAGAACTGGAAAATCAGCAGAATTCTACATCCAGTGAACTGGCGCAGAGCAGTAAAGCGGTAGATGCGGCAGTAGCAACACAGTCTGCATATAATGCGCAGCTTGCAGGTCTGCAGGCTTCCAAAATGGCATTGGAGACAGAGAAAAAAGCGTATAGTGATGCCGGAATTGAGGCACAGTATCAGCAGGTAAATGAAAGTTTTGCGTCTATGCAGAAAATGGCAGCAGGCTATGGCATGGATGCCTCCGCTTATCCGGCGGACATTTCCGATGCCCTGAAAAATCCGGAGAAACTGGAAGCATTAACTGCCTTTATGAAACAGATCGGTCAGTCAGATGCAGCGGCATCACTGACAGCAGACAATCTGAAACAGATGGATCAGATCGTGAATACCCGTCTGCCACAGATTGATACAGAATTAGCAAACTTAGAAGTTGAGATTCAGGCGGCACAGGCCGTTGTGGATCAGGTCAACGAGCAGGTGAAAGCAGCGACAGATAATTACGAAGCGCTGGAATCCGGAAAAATTTCTGCAGCCGTTGGTTTCAGCACCGGTGCAGCTCAGATTGCAGATGGTGAAGCTGCACTGGAGTCTAATCAGGAGAAATTAGATGATGCACAGACTTCCTATGAGCAGGGCAGAGATACCGCATTGAAAAATGCAAATCTGGATGCTTTATTAAGCCTTGATACTTTATCACAGCTGCTTTCTGCACAGAATTTTGCAATGCCGGCAGGCTATATTTATCAGGGCGAGGATCAGTATCTGCTGAAAGTCGGTGATGAATATGCTTCTGACGGAGAACTGGAATCTTCTGTCCTTTGCAACATTGATGGAATCGGCGATGTGCATGTGTCTGACGTGGCAGATGTCACCTGGATCGACAATTCTGGAGATGCTTATGCAAAAGTAAACGGACATGACGGAATCGTTCTTTCTATTTCAAAGTCAAGTACAGCGGGAACGGCAGATGTGTCTGACACCTGTGGTGCAGCGATTAGCCAGTTGGAAAAAGACTACGACGGGCTTCATATTACAAGTCTGATGGATCAGGGAGATTACATAGATCTGATCGTACAGAACGTATTGTCAAACCTGATTGTGGGCGCAATTCTTGCAATCATTGTGCTTGCAATTTTCCTGCGCTCCATCAAACCGACCATCGTGGTAGCATTCAGTATTCCGCTGAGTGTACTGGTGGCCATTGTGCTGATGTATTTCAGTGGCGTAACATTAAACCTGATCTCCCTGTCGGGACTGGCGTTGGGAATCGGTATGCTGGTGGATAACTCCATCGTTGTAATCGAAAATATTTACCGTCTGCGTGGACTTGGTGTGCCGTCCGCCAGAGCAGCGGTTATGGGCGCAAAACAGGTGGCAGGTGCCATTGCGTCTTCCACGTTGACAACTATCTGCGTATTTTTACCGATTATTTTTGTCAATGGTCTGGTGCGCGAGCTGTTCGTGGATCTGGCACTGACTATTGCATACAGTTTGGTTGCGAGTCTGTTGATCGCGCTGACGGTTGTTCCGGCGATGAGTTCCACCATGCTGCGAAATACAGAACCAAAACCGCAGAAATTGTTTAATAAAGTACTGAACGTTTACGAGAAAGCACTGCATTTTTGCCTGAGAAGAAAATTTGTACCGTTAATTATTGCGATTGGTCTTCTTACAGGATGTGCATACAAAGCAGTAAATACTGGCATGATCCTGTTCCCGACCATGGGCGGCGACCAGATGTCCGTAACGTTGGAGGCAGATGAGGATCTGACGGATGAGGAAACCTTTGCGCTGGCAGATCAGGCAATGGAAAAAATGACTGCCATTGACGGAGTTACTTACGTTGGTATGATCTCCGGTTCTTCCAGTGCTTCCGGAAGTGCTTCTTCCATGCTGACAAGCAGCGGCGGTACACATAATCTGAACGTATTTGCATTATTAGATGAAGAAACCGCAAAGGACAACAGTCCGGTAGCAAAAGAGTTGGAGAAAATCTGCAAAGAACTGAAGTTTAAGGACTACAGCGTATCTACTTCTAATATGGATATGTCCTCTTATATGTCAAGCGGACTGACTGTCAATATTTACGGAAGTGATACAGATCAATTGTTAAAAATTAGTAATGACGTGATGGACATTGTGTCTGATATCAAAGGATTCACAAAAGTGACCAATGGACAGGAGAGTGGAGATAAGACCATTCAGATCACCATTGACAAAGACAAAGCGGCAGAACAGGGACTGACCGTTGCACAGATTTATCAGAAACTTGCTGGAAATCTGACGACAAAAAAAACGGCAACAACTCTGACGATGGACGGCAAACAGTATGATGTAGAAATCGTCAATGAAAACGATGCTGTAGATGTGGATTCCCTGATGGACTATGAGTTTTCTGTAGACAAACAGAAATCCGATGGAACCACAGAGACAGAAACACACAAACTCAGCGAGTTTGCAACTATGAGTGAAGGCGTAAGTCTTGCTTCTATTCAAAGAGAGAATCAGAAAACATACATCAGCGTGACTGCGGAGACAGAAGATGGTTATAATACCACATTATTGTCACGTACATTACAGGACAAACTGGATGGCTACGAACTCCCGGACGGCTACAGCCTAGAGATCGCCGGTGAGAGTACACAGGTTATGGAGGCCATGAACGATATTTTCCTGATGATTGGTCTGGCGATCGCCTTTATTTACCTGATCATGGTAGCACAGTTCCAGAGCCTGTTATCTCCATTTATCGTCATCTTTACGATTCCGCTGGCCTTTACCGGAGGTCTGCTGGGGCTCTTTATCGGCAGACAGGAAATCTCGCTGACAGCCATGATGGGATTTTTGATGCTGGCAGGTGTCGTTGTAAATAACGGTATTGTGTTTGTTGACTATGCGAACCAGCTGCGGATGGAAGGTATGGAAAAACGGGAGGCACTGGTGGAGACCGGAAGAACCCGTATGCGTCCGATCCTGATGACCATGTTGACAACGGTACTGGCAATGTGTACGATGGTATTTAGTACCGATGCGGCAGCAGAAATGAGCCGTGGTATGGCGATTGTCGTAATCGGCGGACTTCTGTATGCAACACTGATGACACTGTTCGTAGTTCCGGTACTGTACGATATTTTATTCCGCAGAGAAGTGAAAAAAGTAGATATCGGTGACGAAGAACTGTTAGAAGAAAAAATATAAACAAAATAGATGTCTCTCCTGCGAATGAAGGTATGAAATAACGTGCGGTTGTGAGCGAAGAGACAATCTTTTGCTGAAAGAAGGAATCAATTTGGGAAAAGAAGCAAAAACAAATGCCATGCGTATGCTGGATAAAAAGAAGATCCCATACGAGGCACTGACTTACGAAGTAGATGAATTTATCGATGGCATGCACTGCGCCGAGATCACCGGTGCACCGGTGGATGCATCTTACAAGACATTAGTCATGCAGGGCAAAAGCAAACAGTACTATGTGTTTGTGATTCCAATCGCATGCGAAGTGGATCTGAAAAAAGCAGCCCGTTCCGTTGGTGAAAAATCTGTGGAAATGATCCATGTGAAAGATATCACAAAAATCACCGGTTATGTGCGTGGCGGCTGCTCCCCACTGGGAATGAAAAAACTGTTTCCGACAGTAATCGACAAGAGCGCAAAAAACTTTGCGGAAATCTATGTCAGCGGTGGACGGATCGGACTTACCTTGAAAATGAATCCGCAGGACCTGGTTGATGTCACAAACGCACAGATTGCTGATATTCAGGCTGTGTAAGTAGTGAACGATGAAAAACGATATGATCAAAACAAACAGCTGAAAATGCTATATGTAGAAATATCTTTATGTTAAGATGTCCTGTTTTTGGACGGGCTGGAAGGAGGACAAAATGTCTGAATTATTTCAAAAAATTAAAAAAGAATCTATGATCACATCCATCATTTGCATCGTATTTGGTGTGATGTTTTGCATCTGGCCGGGGACAATCCTCGTAACCCTGTGCCGCATTGCAGGTTTTGTCTTATTAATAGCAGGTATCGTACTGCTGGTTCAGGGAATCCGTATTCAGGAAATGCTGGGACGTTCCGTGCGTCTGCTTCCGGCGGTGATCTGCGTGATCATTGGAATCTGGATCCTGGCAAGACCGGGGTTTTTCGTATCGTTGATCCCAATTCTGATCGGTGTCATGTTGGCATACCACGGTTTCAAAGATCTGGTATTCTGCCTGGAAGTAAAAAAAGGCAACAGCCCGCGCTGGTGGCTTGGACTTCTGGTAGCAATCGCAACCATCATCATTGGTGTGATACTGATGCTTCATACCTGGCTTGCACTGGAAATCGGTATGATGGCAGTTGGTATTATACTGATCTATGATGGCGTCAGCGGACTGTGGCTGAATGGCCGCGCAGGCAGAGCATACAAAAGCTATCACAATCCGGAAGACGATATCATTGACGTAGATTACAAGGAAGAAGACTAGGCATTATGCGAAGAATGGAATTTAAAATGGAGCGGACAGGACTGCTGGAAGTGGGCGATGTCCTTCCGGTGACAGAAAGCAAACTGCCAAACTCCTGGTATTATACACTGGGCAAGGCCTACGCCATGTCTGCAAACTACGAATTTCGTGAACGATTAAAATCCCGGGAGGGAACCGTCGTAGAGGTAAAAGAAACACCTAAGGGTTACTATGTGATAGTAGAGTTCGATGAATGATTTTCACAGCGTAAATAGTCAGGGGATCATAAAATAATACAAGCGTGCGTTTTAGCGCGCGGTATTCTTTTCTGATCCCCTGGCTCATAAACCTAAAGTATATAACACCACACAAGAAAAGAGGAACCATTATGTCCGTCGTAGCCACCAGCGTATTTTTACTATTCGCCCTGATCGTCCTGGGCTTCATACTGGGAAAACGAAATATTATCCACAAAGAAAGCATCCCGGATTTTTCCACCCTGGTTTTAAAAGTAACACTGCCGGTAACTGTATTTTGCGCAATCATCGATCAGGATAAATCGCAGCTGTTTGCTTACGGAATCCAGACCTTTGTGACAATCATCCTGTTACACGTATGCGCTTTCCTGATTGGATTATTGCTGGTAAAAGTCATGAAAGTTGCAGATCTGGATCAGGGCGTATGGATTTACTGCATGCTGTTTTCAAACAACGGTTTCATGGGTATCCCTCTTGCTTTATCTATCTTTGGCGGCAAAGGCATGTTCCTGATGGCTCTTGGAAATGTGGTCAGTAATTTCCTGATCTTTTCCGTGGGAATCAAACTGCTCACATGGAAATACCCGATCAAAGAAAAATTAAGTATCCGAAAAATGGTACTCAACAATATTAATATCGCGGTAATCCTTGGATTTATTGTATGTATCCTGCAGATCCCGATGCCGGACGTGATTGGAAAATTACTGTCATATCTGTCAAATATTACAAGTGGAATGTCCATGCTTGTGGTTGGACTGTCTCTTTCCAGACTTCCGGTCAAAGCTGTTTTCCAGGATCGCAAGATGATCCTTCTGACGCTGATCAAGCAGATTGCATTTCCAATGTTGATTCTTGGACTGTTACGGGCTGTTCCGGTGGCATTGGATGATACGTTAAAAAATGTCATGATCCTGACGGCGGCTCTGCCGGCTTCTTCGGCGCAGTCCATGATCACAGAACAGTACGGGACAAACACAACAGGCGCCGGCCGTTCTGTGTTTATGACGACTCTATTCAGTGTGATTACAGTTCCGCTGATCATGATGATCGCCTTTGCCTGAGCATATATTTGATGAAAGATGCTTCTTTTTCATAAATGATGAACCATAATCGTATATCGTTCTATTGAAAAAATGTCACGCAGAGTTTTCAAATTTAGGCAAAATGACAGATTTTGAAAAAAGTCATTGTTAGATGAAAAAAAAGTAGATTTCTGTCGTCAGAGGTTGTATAATAAAATCTGTATGTAATTTCATCTCAGACCGAGCCTGAATTCAGCCTGAGATAAAACACTTTACAGGAAAGTACAGTGATTTTGAGCGGAATTGCAGTTGATTTTGAAGAATAAAAACCCCATTTTGGGAGATAAAATAAACACAGGAGGAAGAAACAATGGCAGTAAAATACGTATTTGTTACCGGCGGAGTAGTATCCGGACTTGGAAAGGGAATCACTGCCGCATCACTTGGCCGTCTGTTAAAAGCACGCGGATACAAAGTGACCATGCAGAAATTTGATCCATATATCAACATTGATCCGGGAACTATGAACCCGATTCAGCACGGTGAGGTTTTCGTTACCGAGGATGGTGCTGAGACAGACCTGGATCTGGGACATTACGAGCGTTTTATCGACGAGAACCTGAGCAAGAGCTCAAACGTAACAACCGGAAAGGTATACTGGTCCGTATTGCAGAAAGAGCGCCGCGGTGACTACGGTGGAGGAACTGTACAGGTAATCCCGCACATCACAAATGAGATCAAGAGCCGTTTCTTCCGCGATTTTACAACAGAAGAGACACAGATCGCCATCATCGAGGTTGGTGGAACCGTTGGTGATATCGAGAGCCAGCCGTTCCTTGAGGCCATTCGTCAGTTCCAGCACGAAGTTGGACATGAGAATGCGATCCTGATCCATGTAACGCTGATCCCGTATCTGTCCGCTTCCGGCGAGTTAAAGACAAAACCGACCCAGGCAAGCGTAAAAGAGTTACAGGGAATGGGAATCCAGCCGGACATCATCGTATGCCGTACCGAGCATGAACTGGATCGCCAGATTCGTGACAAGATCGCATTATTCTGTAACGTACCGAAAAAATGCGTACTGCAGAACCTGGATGTAGAATATTTATATGAAGCTCCACTTGCGATGGAGAAAGAAAATCTGGCTCAGGTTGCATGTGAATGCCTGAAACTGGATTGTCCGGAACCGGATCTGACAGACTGGATCGAGATGGTACAGGCTCTTCGTAATCCGAACAAAGAAGTAGAAATCGCATTGGTTGGTAAATACATCCAGTTACATGATGCATATATTTCTGTTGTAGAGGCATTAAAACATGGTGGAATTTTCCAGCATGCAACCGTAAATATCAAATGGGTAGATTCCGAGGAACTGAATGAAGAGAACGTAGACGAAGTGCTCGGCGGTGTACAGGGAATCCTTGTTCCAGGTGGATTTGGTGATCGTGGAATCGACGGAAAAATCACAGCCATCAAATACGCAAGAGAGCATGAAGTACCGTTCCTTGGTCTTTGCCTTGGTATGCAGCTTTCCATCGTTGAGTATGCACGTCATATCTGTGGACTGGAAGATGCACACAGTATCGAGCTTGACCCGAACACAACTGCACCGGTGATCGCACTGATGCCGGATCAGAACGGTGTGGAGGATATCGGTGGTACCCTGCGTCTTGGCTCTTATCCTTGTGTCCTTGCAAAAGACAGCAAAGCATATGAGTTATACGGCACAGAGACCATCCATGAGCGTCATCGTCATCGTTACGAGGTTAATAATGATTACCGCGCAATCCTGGCAGAGCATGGAATGAAACTCAGCGGTCTTTCCCCAGATGGAAGAATCGTAGAGATGATTGAGATTCCGTCACATCCGTGGTTTGTAGCTACTCAGGCACATCCGGAGCTGAAATCCAGACCGAACCGTCCACATCCGTTATTCAAAGGCTTTGTGGAAGCTGCCATTGAGTACAAAAATAAATAAGAATAGAAAAGAATAATCCTGTGACCGCAAAAACAGGAGTTTTCCCCGGATGACGCAGCAGCATCCGGGGTTTCTTTTATAAAGATTTTATAAAAATCAGGAAAAGTTCACGATTAGATTATTGATTTCTATACAAAATAACCATATAATAAAACAATGCAGATTTAGTACAGGCTGCACAGATGTGAAGCCGATGAAACATAAATCTGACATAGGGGAAACCAAGAGAAAGGATTGTGTGTCCGGACAGTCGTGAAGGGTAAAGCGATTTTTAGTTGATTGAAACGATGCACAGGAATGAGAGATCAGTATTATGGACGAAAACAGAGGAAACAACAGGGGCGGAAACAACAACAATGGTCGCAGAAACGGACAGAATATGCTCTGGTTTGTGATCGCAACAGTTGTGGTTCTGTTACTTGTTACAATGATTACCAATGGAATCGGCAATCTCACTAATCAGGAGATTACTTACAGCGAATTCCAGAAGATGGTAAAAAATCATCAGGTAGAAAGTGTTGTCATTACAAATAGTGAGATTCAAATCCAGCCGGTTGAGGACAAGAAGAGCCTTTATCAAGTGACATATTATACCGTCAATCTGAAAGATGACCGTATGTATGAGATGCTAGATGAATATGGGGTTGATTATACAGGCAAAAATCAGACCACATCCGCATGGATCTATCAGATTTTGAGTTTTGTAATTCCAATCGCGATCGTATGGTTATTACTTGGATATGCCATGAAAAAAATGGGCGGCAGCGGAGGCGGCATCATGGGCGTTGGCAAGAGCAATGCCAAGATGTATGTGGAAAAATCCACCGGTGTTACCTTCAAAGATGTGGCCGGACAGGATGAGGCAAAAGAATCTCTCCAGGAGGTGGTTGATTTCCTGCATAATCCGCAGAAGTATGTGGCAATTGGAGCAAAACTGCCAAAAGGAGCATTATTAGTAGGACCTCCTGGTACCGGTAAGACATTACTGGCGAAAGCAGTTGCAGGTGAGGCAGGTGTACCGTTCTTTTCACTGGCAGGTTCCGATTTCGTAGAGATGTTCGTCGGTGTCGGCGCATCTCGTGTCCGTGACCTGTTCAAAGAAGCACAGAAGCAGGCACCGTGTATTATTTTTATCGATGAGATCGATGCTATCGGAAAAAGCCGTGACAGCCATTACGGCGGCGGAAACGATGAGCGTGAGCAGACATTGAACCAGTTACTGGCAGAGATGGATGGTTTTGATACTTCCAAAGGTCTGCTGATCCTGGCGGCTACCAACCGTCCGGAAGTACTGGATAAGGCACTTTTGAGACCGGGACGTTTTGACCGTCGTATCATTGTAGACAAACCGGATCTGAAAGGCCGTGTGGAGACACTTCGTGTACACTCCAAAGATGTAAAAATGGATGATTCCGTAGATTTGGAAGCAATCGCACTGGCTACCGCGGGATGCGTAGGTTCCGATCTTGCAAATATGATCAATGAGGCAGCCATCAATGCGGTTAAGAATGGCAGACAGTATGTAACTCAGGCAGATTTATTTGAGTCTGTAGAGGTTGTCATTGCCGGTAAAGAGAAAAAAGACCGCATCATGGGACCAAAAGAGAAACGACTGGTTGCATACCATGAGGTTGGTCATGCGCTAGTTACTGCATTACAGAAAGATGCAGAGCCGGTACAGAAGATTACAATCGTACCGCGTACCATGGGATCTCTGGGATATACCCTGCAGATGCCTGAGGAAGAGAAATATCTGGAGACAAAAGCCGAGCTGGAAGCACGCCTGGTTACTTATATGGGCGGTCGTGCCGCAGAGGAGATTATGTGTGATTCTGTGACAACAGGTGCATCCAATGATATTGAGATGGCTACAAGAATTGCCCGTGCAATGGTTACGCAGTTTGGTATGTCCGAGGAATTTGGCCTGATGGGTGTAGAATCTGTGGAAAACAGATACCTGGATGGCCGTGCAGTGACAAACTGTGGCGACGAGACGATTGCAAAAGTGGATGAGGTTGTCAAAGTGATGCTGCAGAAAGCATACGATACAGCAAAAGAAATGCTGTTAAGCCATCGTGAAGTTCTGGAGCGGATCGCAGGATATTTGTATGAGCATGAGACCATTACAGGTAAAGAATTTATGGATATCTTCAAAGAGATGACAGAAGGAGAACAGCCAATCGATGTGGAAGCAGAAGAGGTATCTGCACAGGCAGAGCCGCAGAATGCTGACATCGCAGAAAATGAGACAACATTTTCCGGAAATGAGCCGGTTGCGCCGGATGAGGCTTTTGAAGAGTAAAAAATAAAAGCAATCGAAGTTTCGATTGTGGGATAAATAGTAATCATATGACAGAAACGGTCAGAGTGGAGAAGCAATTTTCTGCCCTGACCGTTTGGGGATTTCAAGAGGATTGAAAAACACTTATGGGAACAGAGAAACTATTTGATATTCAGGAAGAACTGAAAAAACTGCCGGATCATCCGGGAGTCTACATTATGCATGACGACCAGGATGCGATCATTTATATCGGAAAAGCCATCAGTCTGCGAAACCGGGTGCGGCAGTATTTTCAGATGAGCCGGAATAAGGGACCGAAAATAGAGAAGATGGTCACGCATATCGACCATTTTGAATATATCCTGACGGATTCGGAACTGGAAGCGCTTGTTCTGGAGTGCAACCTGATCAAGGAACATCGGCCGAAATACAATACGATGCTGAAGGATGATAAAACATATCCTTACATCAAAGTGACATTGGGCGAGGCTTATCCGAGAGTACTTTTTTCCAGACAGATGAAAAAAGATAGGTCCAAGTACTACGGACCATACACAAGTGCCGGGGCGGTGAAAGATACCATTGAACTGGTGCAGAAACTGTTCCAGATCCGTACCTGTAACCGGACGTTGCCGAGAGATATCGGAAAAGAGCGGCCGTGCCTGAATTATCACATCCATCAGTGTCAGGCTCCCTGTCAGGGATATATTTCAAAGGAAGAATACCGCTTGCAGATCCGGGGAGCCATGGAACTGCTGAATGGTAATTTTGCACCGGTGATCAAAGAACTTGAGGAGAAGATGCAGGCGGCATCGGAAGCATTGGAATTTGAGAAAGCCATGGAATTCCGGGATCTTATCACCAGTGTGCGTCAGGTGGCACAGAAGCAGAAGATCACCAGTTTTGACGGAGAGGACCGGGATATTCTGGCGCTGGCCATGGACGACCGGGATGCGGTGGTGCAGGTCTTTTTTGTCCGGGAGGGCAGACTCATCGGCAGAGAACATTTCCATGTGACCATCGGAGCTGAGGATACGAAGAAAGAAGTACTGTCTACTTTTATCAGCCAGTATTATGCGGGAACGCCTTTTGTGCCAAAGGAGATCATGCTTCCGATGGAAATCAATGATGCGGAAGTAGTGGCAGAATGGCTGTCTGCGAAGCGCGGACAGAAAGTATATATCCGTGTGCCGAAAAAAGGACAGCGGGAAAAACTCGTAGAGCTGGCAGAACAGAATGCCATTGTTGTGCTGACCCGGGATAAGGAGAAGATTCGTCGGGAAGAAGGACGGACCATCGGAGCAGTCAAGGAGATTGCGGAATTACTGGATCTTGGCTATGTCAAACGAATGGAAGCCTATGATATTTCCAATACCAACGGTTTTGAATCCGTCGGATCCATGGTTGTGTATGAACGTGGGAAACCATGTCGAAGTGATTACCGCAAATTTAAATTAAAGACCGTGACCGGACCGGATGACTATGCATCTATGCGGGAAGTGCTGACCCGGCGGTTTACCCATGGAATGGAAGAACGGGCGCAGAACCAGGAAAAGAATCTGGCGCAGGAATACGGCAGTTTTACTAAGTTCCCGGATCTGATCCTGATGGATGGTGGAAAAGGTCAGGTAAATATTGCACTGGAGGTGCTGGATGAATTAAAACTGGCGATTCCGGTATGCGGTATGGTAAAAGACGATCACCACAGAACCCGCGGACTGTATTTTAACAATGTGGAAATTCCCATTGACCGGCATTCGGAGGGATTTCGTCTGATCACCCGGATTCAGGATGAAGCGCACCGGTTTGCCATTGAGTATCACCGTTCGCTGCGCAGCAAACAGCAGGTACATTCCGTGCTGGATGATATCCCAAATATCGGTCAGACCAGAAGAAAGGCGCTGATGCGTCAGTTCCAGTCTCTGGAGAAAATCCGTGAGGCATCGGTGGAACAGCTGCGGAAAGTAGATGGCATGAATGAAAAAGCGGCGCAGTCCGTATACCAATTCTTCCATAAGCAGTAAAAAAGTGGTATAATATCAGATGTGAGTTGACTCTCGCGTTTATAGGCGTGAGCAACAAATTTGTATCAGTGGTGAGATTCAATCTCACATCTGATATAGCCTTCGGTGGATTGCAGAGATGCACAAAAGAATAGTCATGCGTTGCATGACGTGCATCTCGCAGCAAGAATGCTGAGAGCATTCTTGAACTTTAACTATCCGTAGGAAGTAAAAAAATAGCACATAACAGTTACTACAATTATACAGAAATGGAGAAACGATAATGCAGGGAGTCAGTGTACAACAGTTAGCAGAAAGAATGAAGTTTAAATGTTTTACCCCGTGTGTGGACATGTCAAAGCGAATGATCACAACATCTGAGATCAATCGTCCGGCCCTAGAACTGGCAGGATATTTTGAACATTTTGCGGAAGAACGTGTGCAGGCCATCGGTATGGTGGAAAAGTCCTATCTGGAAACGCTGGATGAGGAAGTGCGTGCAGACCGTTACCGTAAATTACTTGGCTTTAATGTGCCATGTGTGATCATGTGCAGGGGTTATGAACCGGATGAGGAAGTGCTGGAGGTTGCCGGAGAGCGTGGCGTTCCGATTCTGGGATCCATGGATACGACATCCAATGTGGTAGCAGAGGCAATTTACTATCTGACTGCCAAGCTGGCACCGTGTATTTCCATTCATGGTGTTCTGGTTGATATCTATGGCGAAGGTGTTCTGATCATGGGTGAGAGCGGCATTGGAAAAAGTGAGGCCGCACTGGAACTGATCCGCCGCGGACACCGTCTCGTTACGGACGATGTGGTGGAGATCCGAAAAATTAACAACAATACACTGGTGGGTACGTCTCCGGATATTACGCGGTATTTTATCGAGCTGCGGGGTATCGGGATCATAGATGTAAAGACACTGTTCGGTGTAGAATGTGTCAAGGAATCGCAGACAATTGATCTGGTCATCAAACTGGAAGACTGGAAGAAAGACAAAGAATATGACCGTCTGGGTCTGGAGGAAGAATATACGGAAATCCTGGGCAACAATATTGTGTGTCATTCTATTCCGATTCGTCCGGGCCGGAATCTGGCTGTCATCTGCGAGGCTGCGGCTGCAAACCACAGACAGAAAAAGATGGGATATAATGCGGCGAAGGAATTGTACCGAAGAGTGGAAAATAACCTGAAAAATGGCAATTCAACGGAGATTTGAACAAAGCAGGAAGTACTCTGCTTTTGCTGAGTAAGGCGATGTGTGGAGTGCTGATATTTCATAAACAGCAGTGCTTTGGACAGGAGCACATTCAAAAAGGAGTGTAATAATATGGAGCGAAAAAACGCATGGAAAAAATATACAGAGGATGAAAAGGCAGCAGTATTTGCTTACGGTGAAGAGTACCGTCAGTTTATCTCTGACTGCAAGACAGAGCGCGAGTGCGTGTCTGAATTAAAGAAACGTGCAGCTGCAGCAGGTTTCCAGGATATGGAAGAAGTGATCGAAAAAGGCATCACACTGAAAGCCGGGGACCGCGTATTTGCAGACAACAAAGGAAAGAGTTTTGCAATGTACATCATTGGTCAGAAACCGATGGAAGAGGGGATGAATATCCTTGGCGCACATATCGATTCCCCACGTTTGGATCTGAAACAGAATCCGCTGTACGAGGACACAGATATGGCATTACTTGACACCCATTACTATGGCGGTGTAAAGAAATATCAGTGGGTAACACTTCCACTGGCAATGCACGGCGTTATCGCAAAAAAAGACGGTTCTGTCGTAACTATCAGTATCGGCGAGAAACCGGAAGATCCGGTTTTTGGAGTCAGCGATCTGCTGATCCACCTCTCCGGAGAACAGATGGAAAAGAAAGCAGCCAAAGTCATTGAGGGCGAGGCCCTTGATATTCTTGTTGGAAGCATGCCATTAGAGGCAAAAACAGAGGAAGAGAAGAAAACAAAACAGCTGGTACAGGCCAACGTACTGAAAATTTTGAAAGAAACTTATGGTGTGGAGGAAGAGGATTTCCTGTCGGCTGAGATCGAAATCGTTCCGGCAGGATCGGCCAGGGACTACGGTTTTGACCGCAGCATGATCATGGGATACGGTCATGATGACCGTGTGTGCGCATATCCATCCTTCTCCGCCATCGTAGAGATGGACAAACCGGAGCGCACAAGTGTATGTCTTCTGGTAGACAAAGAAGAGATTGGAAGTGTCGGTGCAACCGGAATGCAGTCCCGCTTCTTTGAAAATATGACCGCAGAAGTTATGAACGCATGCGGAGATTACAATGAATTAAAACTGCGCCGTGCATTGCAGAATTCCAAAGTACTTTCTTCTGATGTGAGTGCTGCTTTTGACCCGAACTATCCGGGGGTCATGGAAAAGAAGAATGCAGCATATTTTGGAAGAGGTCTGGTATTCAACAAATATACAGGATCCAGAGGAAAATCCGGTTCTAACGATGCAGGCGCTGAGTATGTGGCTGAGATCCGCAAGATCATGGATGACAATCAGGTATACTTCCAGACAGCGGAACTTGGTAAAGTAGATCAGGGCGGCGGCGGAACCATCGCTTATATCCTTGGAAACTACAATATGCAGGTTATCGACAGTGGTGTGGCAGTGCTGAATATGCACGCACCATGGGAGATCATCAGCAAAGCAGACCTGTATGAAGCAAAATGCGGTTACAAAGCATTTTTAAAGGATGCGTAAAAAGAGTGGAGCAGAGCATGAATCAGGAAATATATGAAACTTTGTGTGACATCTGCGGAGCGGAATCTGTGTTTTTGCAGGAACCGATGAGCAGACATACGACATTCCGTACCGGCGGCCCGGCGGACGTACTTGTGACGCCGAAGGCGGAACAGATCAGCCGGATTCTGGATGCGTGCCGTAAGGCAGGGCAGCCATGGACGGTGATCGGAAATGGAAGCAATCTGCTGGTGGGCGACGGCGGCCTCCGCGGTGTCGTCCTGGAAATTGGCAGACAGATTGCTGAGATTCAGATCGACAAAACGTCGATCACCGCAGGCGCAGGGGCAATGCTTTCCAGCATTGCTTCCAAAGCGGCTCAGGCTGCGCTGACCGGGATGGAGTTTGCATCCGGAATCCCGGGCAGCCTCGGCGGCGCGGTGGTGATGAACGCAGGCGCCTACGGCGGTGAGATGAAGGATATCTTAAAAAAAGTGACAGTGCTGACACCGGAAGGAGAATTGCAGACGCTTTCCGTGGAAGAACTGGATCTGTCTTACCGTCACAGCATTGTGCCGGAGCGCGGCTATCTGGTTGTTCAGGCAGTTTTGGAACTGCAGCCGGGCAAACCGGAAGAAATTCAGGCCATCATGGATGACCTGAAGGAAAAACGTGTCAGCAAGCAGCCGCTGGAGTATCCGAGTGCGGGAAGTACTTTCAAACGTCCGGAAGGATATTTCGCAGGAAAACTGATCCAGGATGCGGGACTCCGTGGTTTTCAGGTGGGCGGTGCCCAGGTATCGGAAAAACACTGTGGATTTGTGATCAACAGAGATCATGCCACTTCTGCGGATATCTGCAGCCTGATGGATCAGGTATCTGACACCGTGTTTGAAAAATTCGGTGTCCGTCTCGAACCGGAAGTGAAAAAAATCGGAGTGTTTATATAGTAGATCAGCGAATTTCGAGTATTTTAGAAAAGACATGAGTGGATTCAATAAAAAATGTGAGGCAGCAGTATGGAATATGTGATCGTAACAGGAATGTCAGGGGCTGGAAAATCGACAGCGTTGAAGATTATGGAAGATATTGGCTATTTTTGCGTGGATAATTTTCCGATTCCGCTGTTGGAGAAATTTGCGGAGTTTGCGGATTCCGGTGAAACGCAATATAAAAGAATTGCGTTCGGACTGGATATTCGAAATGGAAGTTCATTAAAGCAGCTGGATCAGATTATTACAGATCTTCGAAGCCGTGGAAATAAGATACGGATCCTTTTTATGGATGCATCAGATCAGGTGCTGGTAAAAAGGTACAAAGAAACCAGAAGAGCACATCCGCTGGCTGGAAATGACCGGGTGGAAAAAGGTATTGAGCTGGAGCGCAGACAGATTGGTTTCCTGAAAGAAATGGCAGATTACATCATTGATACCAGCCAGCTTCTTACCAGAGAACTGAATGCAGCACTTGGAAATATCTTTCTTGAGAAGCAGGAATATGACAATATTTATGTGACGGTGCTTTCTTTTGGATTTAAGTATGGCATTCCGTCAGATGCGGATCTGGTATTTGATGTACGTTTTCTGCCGAACCCATATTATCTGGAAGAACTGCGTCCAAAGACCGGAAATGATCCGGAAATCCAGCAGTTTGTCATGAACAGCCCGGAAGCGGGGATTTTTCTGGATAAGCTAGAAGATATGATCCGTTTTCTGATTCCGAATTATATCAAAGAAGGAAAAAATCAGTTGGTGATCGCGATTGGCTGTACCGGCGGCAAGCACCGTTCGGTGACACTGACCAATGCAATTTATCAGAGACTGCAGAAAGATCAGAAATATGGATTGCGTGTGGAACATCGTGATATCGATAAAGACGCAAAACGAGGAAAGTAATTTAAGGGAGTATCGGTACTATGTCTTTTTCAGGGGAAATGAAAGAGGAAATCGGGCGTCTGATCCCGGATGGCGCTGAGAGTGTCCGGGCGGAGCTGATGGCAATCATCCGATTTTGCGGCAGGATCCTTCGGGAGGAGGACAGTCTTGCAGTTTTTATGGAAACAGAAAATGTCGTGCTGGCAAAGACGTATGTAAAATTAATCAAACGGGCATTTGATATTCAGGTGCAGCTCGAGATACGGCGCCATGGAGCCGGGCGGAATAATCAGTATTTTATCTTGCTGTCGGAGCGGCCGGAGGATATGCTGTATTCTGAGGAAAAACCGGAGCGGAGAAAACTGCAGCAGGCACTGATGGATATCTGTGTCTGGAGTGCCCAGGTGAATCCGGGTAATCTGCTGCAGACCATTGAGAGCAGACGGGCTTACATCCGTGGAGCTTTTTTGAGCGGGGGATCCATGAGTGATCCGGGAAAATCCTATCATTTTGAAATTGTCTGTGATGATATGGCAACGGCAGAATTCCTGAAAGAGCAGATGCGTTTCTTTGAAATTCATGCCAAGCTGATCATGCGAAAGCAGAAACCGGTGGTCTATCTGAAAGACAGTGAGGAGATTATTCAGATCCTGAATGTGATGGAAGCACATAAATCGTTAATGGAGCTGGAAAATATCCGTATTATCAAGGATATGAGAAACAGTGCCAACCGGCAGTCGAACTGCGATTCTGCCAATATCAACAAGATGGTGAAGACCGCAGCCAGACAGGTGGATGATATCCATTATATAGAAGAACATCTCGGACTGGAGCAACTTCCGCCGGCCATCCGGGAGATGGCACAGGTGCGGCTGGATCATCCGGATGTATCATTGCAAGAACTGGGGGCATATCTGGATCCGCCAGTTGGAAAATCCGGGGTGAACCACAGGCTCAGAAAATTAAAAGAAATTGCGGAAGGCTTGAGGACCGAAGAGGAGAATTAAAAATGGATAAGAAAAAATTATTATTTATATTTAATCCGAGATCCGGAAAGGGGCAGATACGAAACCAGCTGTTGTTCATCGTGGACACATTTGTAAAAAGCGGGTATGAAGTGACGATTTATCCGACACAGGAAAAGGCAGATGCTGTACGGAAAGTGGAAGAGTGCGCAGAAGAATACGATATGATCGTGTGCAGTGGCGGTGACGGTACACTGGATGAGGTTGTCACCGGCATGATGCGTTGTGATGGGATCGCACCGATCGGCTATATTCCGACGGGAAGTACCAATGATTTTGCACAGTCTTTAAAAATTCCGAAAAATATGCTCCGTGCTGCGGATGTGGCAGTAAATGGCCAGCCGTTCCCGTGTGATGTGGGAGAATTCAACGAGGATTATTTCGTATATATTGCAGCTTTTGGGCTGTTTACGGATGTTTCCTACATGACAAACCAGAAGCTGAAAAATATTTTCGGTCATGTGGCTTATATTCTCGAAAGCGCAAAGAGACTGTATGATATTCCGTCTTATTACCTGGAAGTGGAAGTGAACGGCGAGACGATCAGGGATGAATTTATCTATGGAATGATCACAAATTCTGTTTCCGTGGGTGGTATGAAGAATATGACCGGAAATAATGTAAAACTGGATGACGGTGAATTTGAAGTGACACTGATCAAGATGCCGCAAAATCCGATCCAATTAAACGAAATCCTGACGAATCTAGTGATGCCAAAGGATATCGAGACACCTTATATTTATACGTACAAGACAGATCACATCAAGCTTCGTTGTGATGACTATGTACCGTGGACTCTGGATGGCGAGTACGGCGGAGAACACAAAGAGGTGGAAATTTTCAACCGCTGCCGCCGGATAAGTTTCATGGTTGAAAAATAGTACTTTCTTTTTTGGAGAGATACGGTTATAATGTTATTATATTAACAATGTTTTATTTAAAACAAATTTTTAAAACAAATGGAGGATTTCATTATGTTAGTTTCAGCAAAAGAAATGCTTGAAAAAGCAAAAGCAGGTCACTATGCAGTCGGTCAGTTTAATATCAACAACCTTGAGTGGACAAAAGCAATCCTGTTAACCGCTCAGGAGAATAACTCCCCGGTTATTCTCGGTGTTTCCGAAGGTGCCGGCAAATACATGGCTGGTTACAAAACCGTTGTTGGTATGGTAAATGGTATGTTGGAAGAGTTAAATATCACTGTTCCGGTTGCATTACATCTGGATCACGGCAGCTATGACGCTTGCTACAAATGTATTGAAGCTGGTTTCTCATCTGTAATGTTTGATGGCTCTCATTATCCGATCGAAGAGAACGTTGCAAAGACAAAAGAACTTGTTGCTGTATGCAAAGAGAAAGGTTTATCTCTTGAGGCAGAAGTTGGTGCCATCGGCGGCGAGGAAGACGGTGTTGTCGGAATGGGCGAGTGTGCAGATCCGGACGAGTGTAAAGCAATCGCTGATCTTGGTGTAACAATGCTTGCAGCAGGTATCGGTAACATTCACGGAAAATATCCGGAAAACTGGGCTGGATTAAGCTTTGAGACTCTGGATGCAATCCAGCAGAAGACAGGCGATATGCCGTTAGTACTTCATGGTGGTACAGGTATTCCGGATGACATGATCAAGAAAGCAATCTCTCTTGGTGTTGCGAAGATCAACGTAAATACAGAGTGCCAGCTTGTGTTCGCTGAAGCTACAAGAAAATATATCGAAGAGGGCAAAGACTTAGTAGGTAAAGGATTCGATCCTAGAAAAGTACTTGCTCCTGGTTTTGAAGCAATCAAAGCAAAAGTAAAAGAGAAAATGGAAATTTTTGGTTCTATCGACAAAGCCTGAGAATTTGTAAAAAGTAACGAAAAATTAGTGTTTTACAACTCATAATTGTTGAAATGGACAAAAATGTTTTCGGCCTCTTGCAATTTTGAGAAATTTGTACTATCTTAATTGCAAGACATGAATACGTGCTGAACAAGGGTGTTCCAACAGATGGTGGAATACCCTTTTCTGCTATAAAAAATAAAATTGATTATTTAACCAAAAAGCAGTGTAATAGCTATTGGATTATTAACAGACAGTAGAAATGGATTGAGAATATCCACTGTCTATAGCAGAATTGTCCCGGATACATAAAAAGATGAAAACGGGCAGATCAGTATATACTCAGGGGAACTGTAAAAAAATGAAAAAAGAGAGGAATCAAGAAGATGAGTGGATATTTCAAAGTCGCTGATATTTTTGGCGAAAATGTATTCAATGACACTGTGATGAAGGAAAGACTTCCAAAGAAAGTATATCAGAAATTGCAGGAGACCATCAAAGAGGGAACAGATCTGGATCTTGCAACAGCGGATATCATTGCACATGAAATGAAGGAATGGGCAATTGAGCAGGGCGCAACACATTATACCCATTGGTTCCAGCCACTGACAGGTGTGACAGCAGAGAAACATGATTCATTTATCACTGCTCCGAACGAGCAGGGTAAAGTACTGATGAGCTTTTCTGGTAAAGAGCTGATCAAAGGTGAGCCGGATGCATCTTCTTTCCCGTCCGGAGGACTTCGTGCAACATGTGAGGCAAGAGGATATACAGCCTGGGATTGTACTTCTTTTGCATTTGTAAGACATGATGCTGCAGGCGCTACACTTTGTATCCCGACTGCTTTCTGCTCTTACAAGGGTGAGGCACTGGATCAGAAGACACCGCTTCTTCGTTCCATGCAGGCGATCAATGAACAGTCACTTCGTCTTTTAAAATTATTTGGAAATACTACATCAAGAAAAGTAACTCCGTCGGTAGGTTGTGAGCAGGAATATTTCCTGGTAGATAAAGAGAAATATTTAAGAAGAAAAGATCTGATCTATACCGGACGTACATTATTCGGTTCCATGCCTGCAAAAGGTCAGGAGATGGACGATCATTATTTCGGAAGCATCCGTCCACGTATTGCTGCATTCATGAAAGATGTCAATGAAGAACTCTGGAAACTGGGTGTTCCGGCAAAGACACAGCATAACGAGGTTGCTCCGGCACAGCACGAGCTAGCACCGATTTATGAGACATGCAACATGGCTCTGGATCATAACCATCTTGTTATGGAAGTGCTGAAAAAGAAAGCAAACGAGCATGGACTTCAGTGCCTGCTTCATGAAAAACCATTCGACGGTGTCAACGGTTCCGGTAAACATAATAACTGGTCCATCACAACAGATGACGGCATCAACCTGTTAGAGCCGGGAAAAACACCACATGAGAATATTCAGTTCCTTCTGGTACTTGCATGCATCCTGAAAGCAGTAGACAAACATGCAGATCTGCTTCGCTGGTCTGCAGCAGACGTTGGAAATGATCACAGACTTGGTGCCAATGAGGCTCCGCCGGCAATTATTTCTGTATTCCTTGGAGAGCAGCTTGACGATGTGATCTCACAGCTGATCAGCACTGGTTCTGCAACACATTCCCTGAAGGGTGGTGTATTACAGACAGGTGTAGCTTCTCTGCCGGATCTTGCAAAAGATGCAACAGACCGAAACAGAACATCACCGTTTGCGTTTACAGGAAACAAATTTGAGTTCCGTATGGTTGGTTCACAGGATTCTATTTCCTCACCAAACGTCGTATTAAACACTATCGTTGCTGAAGCTTTCGAGGAAGCTTGCGATGAGCTGGAAAAAGCAGAAGATGTAAATGCAAAAGCACATGACCTGATCAAGAAGTATCTGACAGACCACCAGAGAATCATCTTCAATGGTGACGGATATTCTGATGCATGGGTAGAAGAAGCAGAGCGCAGAGGATTACCAAATATCCGTTCTATGGTAGATGCAATCCCGGCACTGACTACAGACAAAGCAGTAAATATGTTTGAAAAATTTGGCGTATTTACAAAAGCTGAGTTGGAGTCCCGTGAAGAGATTCAGTATGAGGCATATGCAAAAGAGATTAATATTGAGGCACGTGCTATGATCAATATCACAAATAAGACATTGATTCCGGCCGTTATCAAAGATATTACAGGTCTGGCACAGTCTATCAATGCTGTAAAAGCAGCCTGCGACTGTGATGTCAGCGTTCAGACAGAGTTATTACAGGAAGCATCTGCATTATTATCTGATGCGAAAGTAGCTCTGGCAAAACTGGAAGAAGTGACAGATAAAGGTCTGACTATGGATGATGGTGCAGAGCGTGCAGCATACTACCGTGATGAAGTTACAGCTGCTATGGCAGAACTTCGTACTCCGATTGATAAACTTGAGATTATCGTTGATAAGAAAGTATGGCCAATGCCATCTTACGGCGACCTTATTTTCGAGGTATAAGAATCGGTATTATCTAATCCCCTTAGTTAGTATATACATCAAACGAAAAAGAACCGGAAGAAAACTTCCGGTTCTTTTTCACGTGTGTGAGAAAATGTGATAGCACACTTTCTTGTAATATAACCACAGGATTATACTCGTCGGATTCCCTTATCTGTAAACTCGATCAGATGCTCTTTGTAAAGGTGGCCAACGGCACGTTTGAATGCGTTTTTACTCATATGAGCTTCACGTTTAATGATCTCAGGTGAAGCTTTGTCGTTAAACGGAAGAACACCGCCGTACTCATCAATAATCCTTAATACGTCTTCGGCATCTTTGTTCATCTGAACATAAGCTTTTGCCCGGATGGTCAGATCCAGTTTGCCGTCCGGCTTACGGTTGGTGACGTTTGCTTCGATGATATCACCGATTTTTAATGCGGTTGTATTCTCGAATCCCGGGATTCGCGCGGAATATTTATCATCTACTGCAACGAAGGTACCGAAGTTTTCGCTGAATTCGTATACACGTCCGGTTACCGTATCGCCTTTTTTGTATGGAGAATCTGTGGAGAGCAGATGGTAAATGCCTTCCATAGTAGCGCAGAGACGGTTACTTTTATCAATGTAAAGTGTAACGAGTACTTCGTCGCCTTCTCTGACTTTACGCAGCTGTTCCTTGAATGGAAGCAGAAGGTCTTTCTCCAGTCCCCAGTCGAGGAACGCACCGATCTGAGTGACCTGAAGCACTTTCAGAACGGCAAAACCACCCAGCGTCAGTTTTGGCTCGTTTGTGGTGGCGATCAGACGATCTTTTGAGTCTTTATATAAGAAAACTTCCAGTTTGTCGTGCAGCTTTGTGCCCTCCGGAACCTGTTTGGCCGGGAGCAGTACGCGGGTTTCATCATCCTGCTGTTCTGCGAGGTAAACACCGAAGTCTACCTGTTTTACTACGGTAAGTGTCTGTTTTTCTCCTAATTTCATGTTGTGTTTCCGTCCTTTCTGGTGGTGTAAAAATATTTCTGTAATTGAATGTTGTTTGTTATTTTATGCATATGTTGCATTGCCTATATTATATAGAAAGATGTTTAAAATCAGGCATGCTCATATACAATATATTTGTCAGCACTGAAATTCCACAATAGCATAAGGTTTGCCATCTGCATCATTGAGGGATACTTTCAGCGTATCACCTTCCTGATGATACAAAGGATAGATCGTATCGCCATATACGGCAGAATTACGATATTCTACCCGAAGCTGGCGGGTAGTAAAGCCATCCGGCAGGCATTCCATGGCCATTGGAACATAGCGCTCATTGTTGACATGATTGTTGGAATCAATGTCGTATTTGTGTACCTGAATTGGTGTAAGACTGGTGCCCTCTGTGACAGGGACAATCTTGCGGGAAGCTTCTTTCATAGGAATCGCCGGTTCGCAGGCGTAGAGTTCACTGACTTCCTTTGGAATCCGTTCCGGATGGCCGGTTTTGATATTCATGTAGATCCAGTTTGTATTGGAATATGCCAGAACATTACCTTCGGCATCCTCCATTTTGAAATTACGGTATCCGAAAAAGGCTTTCCATCCATGAGCCCAGGTACTGACCGTAATTTCTTCACCAAATCTTGGATAACGGTTGATGATGATCTGCCAGGAAGAGAGAATCCAGGCATATCCCTGTTCCATCATGACTTCAATACCCTGTCCGATGGAATCGGAGTGGAAGGTACTACAGTCCTGAAAATAGTTGATAATAGATGGTAGTGTCATGTTGAGGTGACTGTCTACCTCGCTGAATCTGATGCGGCTTTTAAACTGATACATGAAAATCATCCTCCTTAAAAAACATGGAATACTGTTTCCTGGGTTAGCAAGAAAGTGTGCTGCTTACGCACTCTCGAGAACAAAGTTATCAAGAGCACAGCTTTCTTGCCTGCGCCGAGCACGATTAACCGAGCTTTTTAAGCGAGGGCTACTTCTTGAACTATGTTCAAGAAGGGCAATTTCTTCTCAGGTTCCTTTCGTGCGAGTGTGCATCAATTAGCATATTTAGCGGGAAATTTAAAAAATTTCCTGCTAAACAAAAAAGCACCATTTACATGGTGCTTTCTGATAGCTGGCCCACAAGGATTCGAACCTTGAAATGACGGAGTCAGAGTCCGTTGCCTTACCATTTGGCGATGGGCCATTACTTGTTGCCGAAGACTTTGTTTTGAGGTGTTTGCCTCATGTCCTGTCGACAAGTGTTATTATAGGGCAAGTTTCCAAGGATTGCAACCCCTTTTTTGAAAAAACTGCGTTTGAATTTTTGACTTATTTTTGCTAATAATCTGACATTTTGACAATAAAATCAAAATGAGAGAAAAATATCACTTAAAAAATGATTTCACCATCAACAATGCCAAATTCCTTTAAATCTTCGGAATCCATGATCGCGCGCCCACTGGTGGCTTCCGTGATCTGGGCACAGAAATCTGTGAATTTTTCCTCTGGAACCATTAAATCCAGGGTAACATTATCCGTATACTGGGTATCCAAGGTGAAAATCTGGTTCTGTGCAACCAGATATTGGAGCTTTCCGATGCCATTATAATCTGTAGTGACATGTAATTTGTGCCCGAACTGTTTTTTGATGATGGTACTTGCAGCCAGTCCGGCCTGGGTAGCTGCCTGATAAGCCCGGACCAGTCCGCCGGTTCCAAGCAGCGTGCCGCCGAAATATCGGGTGACAACAACGATGCAGTTGTGGATCTCTTCCCGGAGCAGTACGTCCAGAATCGGACGGCCGGCAGTACCGGAAGGCTCCCCGTCATCACTGCAGCGGGTGCATTCATTATTTTTTCCTATGGTGTAGGCGTGGCAGTTGTGGCGCGCGTCCCAGTATTCTTTTTTTATCTTATTTAAAAAGGCAACGGCTTCCTCTTCTGAGTTGACAGGAAGGGTGTGGGCGATAAAACGGGATTTTTTTTCTTCGATTTCGTCCTGACCGGCCTGATACAATACTTTATAACTCATAATGTTCCTCACTTTTTTTGTAAATCTGCATGGCTTAGCATGGATATGTCTATATCCAGAGCCATCTCGATTCCGCTATGCTTCATCTCGATGTGGCTTCTCGCCAAATAGATTTCCTTCAAAAAGTGTTCATTTATGCAAGCATGATTCTCACTTTTTTTGTAAATCTGCATGGCTCTGAATATAGACAGTATATCGCATTAATGGTAAGATAGGCAATATAGATTCATGAATATAAACATGTTTTAAAAGGAAAAGTAAAACGTACAGACGTTGAAACTATTGGAGGGAATATATGAACTATGGAAGGAAGCAGGCTGCGCGAAGGCGATGGGAACTGACATCCCGGGGAACGGTGATGCGGCGAAAAGTCAAATCACTGACACTGCTGATCATATTACTTATATTTGTGCTCGGAATAGGGTATGGCGGTTATCGCGGTTATCAGTATGTGGAGCGCATGATCGAGGAGGCACCGGATATTAATGAGATTGATGCGACACCGTCGGGGTATATGTCAACCGTTCTGGATGCAGATGGAAATATGACAGCACAGCTGGTGGGAACCGGCTCGAATCGTGTTTATGTGACGTTGGACGAGATTCCAGTAGATTTGCAGCATGCTTTTGTGGCTATTGAGGACGAACGCTTTTATGAACATAACGGAATTGATCTGCGGGGAATCGTCCGGGCTGTCGTGAAGGGACTGACGACAGGACATTTCTCAGAAGGTGCCAGCACCATTACACAGCAGCTGCTGAAAAACAATGTATTTGAAGGCTGGACGACAGAAGATTCTTCCCAGCGTGTAAAGCGTAAATTGCAGGAACAGTATCTGGCCATGGAACTGGAGAAAAAAGTATCCAAGGACTGGATCATGGAAAACTATCTGAATACCATTAATCTGGGACAGAATACGCTGGGTGTGCAGGCTGCATCCCGCCGCTATTTTGGCAAAGATGTGTCGGAACTGAATTTGTCTGAGAGCGCCGTGATCGCGGGAATCACACAAAACCCGTCCAAATATAATCCGATCTCTCACCCGGATAACAATGCGGCACGCCGGGAAAAAGTGTTAAAAAACATGAGAGACCAGGGCTATATTGATGACGCACAGTATGAAGCTACGCTGGAGGATGATGTGTATGACCGGATTCAGGAAACCAACACAAAATGGAAAAACAGTGATACGAATATTACTTCTTATTTTGTGGATTCCCTGACCGATGAGATTATTGATGATCTGCAGGAGGAACTTGGATATTCCGAGGCACAGGCTTATAAAGCCCTTTACAGCGGCGGACTGACTATTTACTCCACACAGGATCCGGAAATTCAGTCAGTCTGTGATACGCAGATCAATAATGACAGTAATTATGATATCCGCAATAAAGTTTCATTTTCTTATGCATTATCGATTCAGCAGACGGACGGATCTGTGGAGCATTTCAGTGAGCAGAGCCTGTTAGCTTATTATAAGAAGCAATACACAAATTATAACCTGAATTATTCGTCTGAGTCAGATGCACAGGAGGCCATTGATGAGTACCGGGAAGCATTGTTGCAGGACGGCGGTATTGTGGTTGGCGAAAATGTGACATTTACGGTGCAGCCACAGGCTTCTGTAACAGTGATCGATCAGAGTACCGGACAGGTAAAAGCACTGGTCGGTGGCCGTGGAGAAAAAACAGCCAGCAAGACGCTGAACCGTGCATCGGGAACAACTCGTCAGCCCGGATCAACATTTAAGATCCTGACTGCTTATGCACCTGCGCTTGAGAGTGGAAAATATACGTTGGCGACGACTGTGTTAGATGAGCCGATAACTTACAAATCCGGTCAGACAGTACACAATGCAGACGGAAAATACCGTGGTTACACAAGTATCCGGGAAGCGATTCAGGATTCTGTTAACGTAGTAGCCATTAAAACGGTGGACGATATCACACCGCAGACCGGTTATGAGATGGCAAAGAAATTTGGTATCTCTACCCTGACAAAGAACGATGTGGTAGAAGCACTGCCACTTGGTGTGGGCAGTGTCAGCAACCTGGAACTGGCAGCAGCTTTTGAAGTTATGCCAAATCAGGGCGTTTACAAGGAACCTGTTTTATATACGAAGATTCTGGATCAGGACGGAAATGTGCTTCTGGAGAAGAAACCGAAGAAGCATAGAGTGATCAAAGACAGTACCGCGTTTCTTCTGACTTCCGCTATGGAAGACGTTGTGAAAAAAGGAAGCGGAAAACTTGCGGATTTCGAGACGATGCCGATTGCCGGAAAAACCGGTACAGCCGGAACCACAGAGGCGGCCAGGGATGCATGGTTTGCGGGTTATACACCTTACTATACCTGTGTGGTTTGGTTTGGTTATGACGATAATTCGGAGCTGGAATCCAATCGTTCTCCGAAAATCCTCTGGCGTAACATTATGAAGAGCCTGCATGAAGGCCTGGAATACAAAGAATTTGAACAGCCAGATGACGTAGTGGAGAGCAGTGTGTGTCAGACTTCCGGAAAAATTGCTATCAAAGGAGTGTGTCCGAAAGTGACCACGGAATATTTTGAGGAGGGAACAGAGCCTTCCGAAAAATGTGATCTGCATCAGACAGCAGTAATTTGTAAAGATTCCGGTCTGCTGGCTGGTGATTACTGCCCGGAGAGCAGCAAAGAAACAAAAGCCTTTGTAAAAGGTGCTTCCGGTGAGGACAAGATGCCGACGAAGGTATGTGATGTGCATACAGGAGAAGGTCTGCTGGACCAGATTCTGGATGCGGTGACGTCGGCGGTTGGACAGGTAAATTCCGATACCGGTCAAACGCAGCAGAACTAAAAAATAGAGGAAACGAAGAGAAACAGAATTGTTACAATTCTGTTTCTCTTTTTGGAATGTGAAAAAAAGTATAAAATCTGCGTATAACAGGGGACTGCTACTTGACAGCGAAAAATGCAGTTGTTATAATTACAACCGTTGAATGTAACAAATTCGTAATAAATGAAATGAAAAGTAATATATAGAAAAACGATTGTGAGGAAAAAATTATGAGATCCAGAAATAGAAAAGTAACTGCCTGTCTGTTATTAAGTACCCTGATGCTGACCCTTGGAGCCGGAACGGCCCAGGCTGCACCGGCTGATCTGTCAGCTGCAGCTGCACCGGCTTCTGCCGTATCTCTGCTGGTTGCACAGGCGAATGTACAGAGTGAAGTAGCAGAAGCTCAGGCTGCTCAGAGCCTTGGCGTTGCACAGGTAGACAATTATCTGAACGTGCGTGAGAGTGCATCTACAGACAGCAGCGTAGTTGGAATTATGAAAAAAGGCGCAGTTGCTGAAATTACCGGAGAGCAGGATGGCTGGTATCAGATTTCATCCGGTTCTATTACAGGATATGTAAAAGCAGAATATCTGACCGTTGGTGATCAGGCCTTACTTGATTCTGTAAAAAGCAGAAAAGCACAGATCAACACAGAGACACTGAAAGTCCGCAGCGAGGCATCCACGGAAGCATCTGTTGTAACACTAGTTGGACAGGATGAACAGCTTATCGTAACCGATGAGCAGACACCGGGCTGGATCAAAGTACAGACTGCAGACGGAGAAGGTTATATTTCCTCTGAGTATGCAACCGTAGCAGATACTTATCAGTATGCAGAAAAACCGCAGACAGAATCTGCCGGAAACAGCTCAGGAATCTCAGTTACAAGCTATGCATTACAGTTCCTCGGAAATCCATATGTATGGGGTGGTACAAGCCTGACAAAAGGAGTAGACTGCTCCGGATTTGTAATGCAGGTTTATGCACACTATGGAATTTCGCTGCCGCATTCTTCTTCTGCATTGCGCAGCGTAGGACGTGGTGTAAGCTATTCAGAGGCACAGCCGGGTGATATCGTATGCTATAGCGGACATGTTGGTATTTATATCGGTGGTGGACAGATTGTACATGCAAGCAATCCGCGCGATGGTATTAAGGTGTCTTCCGCTACTTATAAAAACATTCTAGCGGTACGTCGCGTGATGTAATTTAAATTCTTTTGCGGTAAAAATATAAGTTGTGAAAAAGAATTCAGCCTATTTTGTCTCAGTCGCTAGCAATCGCTCCTTG
>CAVEOS010000021.1:0-37511 GCA_963617435.1 Lachnospiraceae bacterium | reverse complement strand
ACGAGCCGGAACAGCCCCAAACACCCCGGAACGAAAAAATACTATTGATAATTTGTAAAAATTCATATCAAACTTATGGAGGAGGCAATACTTATGAACAACACAAAAAGTAACTTCGGTAAATGGGGGTGGTCGATGATCATCTACTGTGCCATCAGCTACTATATGGCAGCTGTATTGTCCACAGATACACTGAACTGGTATCCATCCGCATTTGCTTCATTAAGAGGATGGGGAGAAGGATTTGTAAACTTATGTAATACCATGGCCGGACTCGGCGGATGGATTGGTGTCGCAGCTGCGATCATTTTCAGTATCATGGCAGCCAAAAAAGGAAGCCGTTTTATGGCAGTATTCGGTAATGTCATCTGCGGTATCTGCTGTATTATTTTTGCAACTACCAAAAACATGGGTGTATTCCTTGTCATGGTTGTATGTCTGACATTTGTAGCCGGAAACATCCAGCTGAACGTTGTACCAAACAATATCATGAATATCTGGTTTCCACACAAAAAAGGACTGGCACTCGGATGGGCTTCTATGGGTCTTCCAATCTGTACCGCAACTATCGTTCTGATCCTGAACGCAATCGGGAATCCGCAGACTGCTTACATCGTGATTGGAATCGTATGTTTCGTTGTTGCTGTCCTTTCTGTTTTCTGGGCAAAAGACACACCGGAAGAAGTCGGTGCTACGCCTGACAATGAGCCAATCGACCACGAACAGGCACTTCTGTTGAAAGAAAAACAGGAAGCAGTAGCTGCAAAAATGACAATGAGCGTTATCGCAAAGGATAAAAACACATGGCTCATCGGATTCGGACATGGTTTCCTGTGGATGACAACCATCGGCCTCGTATCCAACTTTGTCACCAAATTAGTTATGACCGGAACAGAGGCTACCTTAGCTGTCACAATGCTTACTGTTGCCGCTGTTGTCGGTATCGTCGGCAGTTACATCTGGGGCTGGTTAGATCAGAAATTCGGAACCAAAAATGCTTCCCTGATTTACGGTGTATGGTACCTCATCGCTTTATTGCTGATGATCTTCCAGAACGGTTCAATGGCCATGATGGGACTTGCAACATTTTTCGTTGGATTTGGCATCGGCGGAATCGGAAACCTGATTCCTTCCATCATCGGAACATGCTTCGGAAGATTCGGTTTCATTCAGGCAAACCGTCTGATCGCACCGATTAACACAGCCGTCCGTTCCACTGCTCTGATCATCATCGGAATCATTGGCGTAGAACATCTGAACACAGCATACATGGTATTCTTCGCATTTTCTGTAATCGCAATTATTTTGATTGCTTTTATCAAACCGAAAACATACGAATAAACCTACACGCTTACTTTCAAAATTTGTTATCATATACATTATAAAGAGTTGATGGATAAATTTGATGATATGCTGATGAAAGAATCCTCTTTCGGTTATGTGTATCGACTTGCAAAAGAATCTGCCCGGATGTTATCCGCAACATTAGCTAGAGACACCGACACAATGACTTCTATTTTGGAATATGCTCATAACACAGAAAGTCCATTACTGGCTTATAACCATGAAACAGAACTGACAGCCATTATAAATTTAATCTATCTGGCTGCCGGAGACAAATATCGGGTAGAACGTGAAGATTAGAAAACGTAGATAAAGAAAATGTGGTATTTTTCCTGCGCAGGCGATTGTTAGCCGCGAAGGTAAAATACCACATTTTCGTTTCATATACTAAAAATTAATTTTTATATACGCATCTTATGACGCTTTTCCAATACGTTTCAGATAAAGCTTTGTCTCACTGACAACCACTCCACTCAGTGCCACCAGTGCGATCAGGTTCGGGATTGCCATCAGTCCGTTAAAGATATCCGCGATGGTCCATACCGCAGAAACTGTCATATACGGTCCGATAAATACAGCCAGAATATATAACCAGCGATATCCTTTTACCACTTTCTGATTTCCGTGGCACAGATACTCCAGACATTTCTCACTGTAGTAATCCCATCCGAGAATCGTAGTAAATGCAAAGAATACCAGACAGATCATCAGAATAAAAGCAGAAACCTGCTCCGGGAATGGCAATGTCATCTGGAATGCTTTTGTGGTAACTGCCACACCCTCCAGACCAACGTTCCATGTACCTGCAATGACAATAGAAAGACCCGTCATGGTACAGATAATGATAGTATCGATAAACGTTCCAAGCATGGAGATCAGTCCCTGCTGTCCCGGGGAATCTGTCTGGGCTGCTGCTGCCGCGATCGGTGCACTACCAAGGCCGGCCTCGTTGGAGAAAATACCACGGGCAATACCTTTCTGCATTGCAAGAAGCACTGCACCCAAAGCTCCACCGGCGGCCGCGCGCAGACCAAAAGCACTTTCAATAATTGTCTTAAATGCTCCCGGGATATCTCCAAGATGTGTCAGCAGAATGATCAGTACAACTGCCACATATGCGATTGCCATAAACGGCACAACAATCTGGGAAACACTGGAAATACGCTGGATACCACCGATTACTACCAGTGCCACGCAGATGGAAAGTAAGACACCTGCGATCACGATCGTCCAGGAATAATCTGTGCCAAACATATGTACCGTCCATGTTTTATCCGGATCAAAGAATGTCTGAACTGCATTTGTGATACCATTGATCTGTGTGAAAGTACCGATACCCATCAGACCGACGCAGACACCGAAAAATGCAAAAATCTTTGCAAGCCATTTCCACTTTGGTCCCATACCTTTTTCTATGTAGTAGAACGGGCCACCCACAATATGACCATCCTCTGCAACGGTACGGTATTTGACTGCCAGCAGACATTCTGCATATTTAGTAGCCATTCCAACAAATGCAGCCACCCACATCCAGAATAATGCACCCGGACCTCCGGCTACCAGTGCAGTTGCAACTCCGACGATATTACCGGTACCAATGGTTGCGGACAATGCCGTACACAACGCTGCGAAACTGGATACTTCTCCGCTGTCACCACTTTTTTCATTTGTAAAAAGTTCTCTGATTGCGCACGGCAGAAGTCGGATCTGCAAACCTTTGACTCTTGTTGTCAGAAATACACCGACTGCCAGAATGAGGACGATCAGGGGAACGCCCCATACAAAATCGTCGATTGTTGATAAAATTTGATTAAACACTTTTCTTCTCTCCTCCGTATGTTTTTAATCAGTACGTTTTTTTACAACAATTCCCTTCGTCCCCTGCGATACAATATCTCATTCATGCTAATATAGCAATTTTTGTACAACATGTACGGGCAAATTGTTCTAAAAAAAGAGACTGATAAACTATCAGCCTCTAAAGAGTAGAACATGCATATATTGTGGTATGCTCTGTCCTTTTGCCTGAGAGATAAGCAGCTATAAAGCCTTTTATAACCGCGACACCTTCGGCGCTCCGCTTTCCGCGAAGACTCTCCAGAGTGAACCCGTCCGTGACAAGTCCGAAGAGAATCATACCACATTTTTTTCTTAGACACAAGTATTTTTCTTTGTACAACGTACATCTGTCTTTCTACACAGTTACAGTTCACGGATATCCTGCGAACTGTAACTCTGCGATAACACCTTCTATTTTTTTGAAACTACTGATTGATCTTTCAAAGATTCCTGCATTCTCTTTGAAGGATCCAATTCTTTCTTCGAAGAAGATGGCCCGTTTATCACCGGATGATCGTCCATTGCGGCAACTCTCAGCTCCAGCCTTTTCTTCAGTTCAGCCAGCTCCTCTTTCTGTCTTTCCTGATTTTTCTTCTGAATACTGTCAACTTTTTCCTGTGCTTTTTCCAGCATTTTTTTCAGATTCTCTGTTTCTGGGAATTTGCCCTTTTGTATCTCCGAGAGCAGGTTCACATACAGGATATCTTTACTGCAGTTTTTGTCCTGAATCGGAATATCGATATCATAAAGCCGTGCCTCTGCCATCTGTGCAGAATTTATTTCTATCTGATCCAGCAGTTTCTCCAGGCCTTTCTCCTTCAACATCTGCTTTTCAGCCTCTCCAAAGAACGGATCTTTATTCATTCTGTCCAGCCACTCACTTTCATTCAGATTCAAGTGCTCTACATAGGCAAGATACATTGCTTTCTCCAGTACGGTTCTCATTTTGGAAAGCTTCTCATTGTCATTGCTTCCGGGATATGTTATTTCCCCGTTTAAGCAGAAATTCCTCTTGATCTCATCCCTGAGTTTCTTCTTTTCGATAACGATATAATTATACTTTACATCGTCTAATGCAGCACGTATGTACGATTTATCTACATCAGTAAGCTCTGGTTTCTGATGCAAAGTCTGCAGGTTCTTGCACCACGCACACATATAACTACGGAAGTAACGCTCCAGCATAAGAACCTCTACCGGATGGTCCTTCAGCTTCTTTTGTACTTCAGAATTTACCTTGGCTTCTTCTGCTTTCTTTGCAATGCTATCCAGAGCTGTAAGATTAAATCCCTGATATATCTTGTCTTTCAGATTTACATTTGTCGGCAAAAATGAGACAATTGCTTCCCCTCTGATCTCTCCTGAGATGTATCCTCTGAATTTCCCGGTTCTTACATAATCTGACTTTGTCTCTATCAGTTCATTCTGCAGATAAGCGGCTCCATTTTTCTCCAGCGTTTCTCCGGGTTCAGGCTCTCTGCGCAAATTCAGTTCCATATCCTGAAACCACTCTGCCGTAAACTGATAGTGTGTCTCTACCTTGCCGTCTTCTGTTCTGGTAGTATATCCACAGTCCTGACACATATCGCTGATCTTCATCGTCTGCGCTTCTTTTTTCATCGGGTCAAAATACTGGATCTGGTCATCTTTTACTCCATAAATTGTCCGATAATGTCCGCCATATGATAAAGCAAGCGGAGAATTATGCTCCTTGAGCGCTTTTACAATGCATGACATCAACATCATCCGTGCCGTTGTCTTATCCATCTCTTTATTGCAGGATACCTGATTTACGATTGTGGTCGGCAAAAGCTTCTGTACCAGATCCGTATAATGCACCAGATCATTAGGGGCATCCTTATTGGCATCCGCAAGATCTTTTTCATCAAAACCTTCTGCATCCGGTCTGTAAGCCCGGATCTCCTGCTGATCCAGATCAATGCCACGGTAGCTGAGCAATGATGCGAGTGCCACTGACCAGGATCCAAAGGATGTATTCTGCGGATTTTTCTGTATCACTCCCGGAAGACTCACATTGTTTCGTTCCCGTTCTTCTGTTTTCGGCTGCCCCTGAGGAACAGCTATATCTGCCTTTTCTGCAAGCCTCTCAATATGCTCCAGGCTTTTGATGCGGTGTTCCAGGTGCTTTTCAAGACGCGGTCTTATCCCTGTTCCCTCGTCCGCTTTCAGTTTCTCTAAAACTGCAATATCATTGGAATTAAACTTCTTAAACTTATCTTCCGCCAGCTTACTCCTGATATGTACAAATCTGTCATATTCCTTATAATATTCTGTGTTCTCTGCCAGATCATCGCCACCGGCTTCCGGTGAATAAATTTTGTCCACATATTCCATGACGGGACGCCCATTCGGTAAATCAGCTTTATTTTTCGGACTCCTTTTGATGATATCCCCGATATCAGAAAATAGCTTTCCGGCACTGAACGCTTCTTCGGCATTATTTTGCAATTTTCCGTCATTTTCTGGCGCATTGTCCGGATCTGCCACCGCCTGTGCAGGATTTTTCGCATTTTGTCGTGCTGTCCGGATGCGTTTGAATTCTTCCGGTGTGATCTCACTTTTTAATTTATTAATCATTGTCTGGGAATCTTCCAGTATCTGGTCAACCTCCGCTTTTTTATCGGCAGAAACGGTATGCCCTACTTTGGACTTCAACCTTCTTTCCAGATAACCCCTGACCAGCCTCATTGCATTTCTGAGATCATATAATCTTTCCCGGTTTCCCGGAGCATTCAGAAGCTCCGTGATCCTGCTTTCGCTCACCCAGTTTATTTCATCCGCAGTTTTCTTTGATCTATTACCCGCATTTGCTGTAAGATCGGCCATTGCCTTTTTCTCATCAAACAGATTCAGCTTTTCAATGATATATTTTCTTGCACTCAATGGCATAACCCAGTCCGGGATCTTGAGGATAAAAGAAGCAAGTTCCCGGATCTGTGTCCTGATCAGTTCCTGATCCTTTTCCGTCATCGGCTTCTTATCCGTATCACTGTTCTTTACCATTTCCCCTGATAAAGATGCCATTGTCTTGCACAATGCCATCAGATTCTCTATATCCCCGGCTACAAGTTTATTTTCATTCTCCTTCCACTTTTCTGTCCTTTTTTCATAATTTTTTGATAAGATCGTATATTTCACAGCATTAGCTGCTCCAATCATCTCCAACGCTTTCTTCTGGTTTTCTTCCACGACATCGGACATGACACTCAGGAAATCTTCCGGTGCATCATTTTTGTTGACCATATTCACTGCTTTTATGTAAAGCTCTGCTTCTTGCTCCAAAGTGTAACATAAAATCGATATAAACTCTTTCAGATGGTCTCCTGCCCTGGTAGCACATTGTTTGCCTACACTCTTCAGATCATCCACGTTGAAATCTCTTTTTTCTTTTCCTTTCATATACGCAGTGAGCATTTGCATCCCTCCCACACTAGCTGTGTTAAGCGTGGAATTGAATAAACATAATTGCTTTATTTCTCTCCCGTCACTGTGCAGGATCCGATTTCCCAGATTGACGATCTTCTGGTCATTTTTTGCTTTCTCCTCTTGCGATTTTTTATCCTCCGCCAGACCAAGCATCTCCTCAAGTTCCTTTCGAATCGTTCTGAGATCTTTCTCCGGATGTTCTGTATATATTTTTCTGAACTCATATAATATGCTCTTCTCATCTTTTTTCCAGTGCTCTTTCACGCCTTTATCCAGACGGGATACTATGCTTTTCAGGATATCATTTCCGTCATCGATCGTATTCTGTAAACGCAGCTGTCCCTGTGAAAAATTATAAACAGCAGTTGGCAATTCCAGCCCGAGCTTCTGTGCTTCCATAAGCACGACAGCTATCTTGGATCCTATATCCCCCTTTTTCCCAAAAACGGTACTTATCATTTTCTTGAAGTCTGTTTCTCTGTCTTTATATATCTTTTCGGAGTCATCCGAAAGCAATGCGGCATAATGCTCCGCAAAACCATCTGCCAGTCCCAGGCTGGCACACAGGATCATATGCGCGATATGTTGTTTCTGATCTACTGAAAGCAATGTGGCATTTCCATAATCGATCACCGTAGCATTTTTCCCACTGATCATGATATTATCTTTATGCAGGTCTGCCTGATAAAACCCGGTTTTAAAAATAGCTTCTGTAACCCATTTTTTAGCCAGTTCTATCAGGAATTTCTGTCGCTTGGACATTTCCTCTACCAGCGGAGTCAGATTGTCGACCAGTAATAACTCCTCCTCAAATCCGGAATATTCTCCCTCAAATTGTTTCTGCCGGGACTGTACATCTTTAAAATACTCGCCAACAGTACTTCCATCTGCTTTTTCTAGCGCAAGATAATTCGATGCCGGGGTTATAAGATTAGCCAGTGCCTCACTTTTTACATGTTTGTCGCCCTCATCATAGACTCTTCCACAAAGGATATTTTTCGATTCGTTACACAAATCCAGCTCCTGCTCATAAACTTTCATCTGATTGGCAAAAGTTTTTCCCATACCTTCACTTGTCTCTCCTGCACATTTCAGGAAAAATTCTTTATCCAGTGCCATTCTCCTTCTCACATCAGGTCTGAGCAATTTTATGACTACTTCTGTCTCCTTCCCTTCCGAATCAGAAATCATACATAAAAAAGCTTCACCCACAGAAGCTGCACCTAATGACTCTTCTATCTGGATCTTTTTAATTGTCCCTCCGGATGCTTCGATGATACGGTTCATCTGTGCCGCAACCAGCGCTTTCGGAATCGAATGCAAATGGGATTTCATATCATCCATGGCATTCTTCATACCCGGCGACAGATCTTTGGTCGGAAATCCCTGCAATGTCTTATGTAGCAAAGGTCCTGCCCCTTTAAACAACCCGGCCATAAAACTACCCAGCTGCTGTTCCAGGAGTTCATTTTTCTTTTCCGGCTCCAGTTTATCATCCGTTATCTGTGAAGGTTTCACTTCCCGCAACGCGCTGGCGAGCATACCGCGCTGCTGATCCACTCCCTCCTCAACGAAGTATCCCTGCAGTATTTTTTTATAAAAAAGTCCCTGACCAGATTCTCCTGTAATACTATTGACCAGCATATCGGAAATTTCCAGGTCATTTACCTCCATAAATACATCCTCATCTTCATTGAACATATTTTTATTCAGGTTCTCGTTAATCTGTTGCTGCAAAGCTGGCATTACTGTCTTATTTACCAGATTCTGGATATAACTGTCCACCGCTTCAAGGCTCCTGCTGATCTGCAGCTCCTGACGTGCGTCACAGATATAGGCATAAATTGTATCCACCTTCGCGGTCTCCAGATCGATTTTTCCACCTGTCATAAGCGCAGTACCTAAATTGATAAGTTTGGTTGTTACGGTATTTTTTAAGTTATCCAAGATTTTTTTTTCTTTTCCATCTCCCTCCACTTTCAACAGCATACTTACATAACCTTTCAGGTCATTCACTATTTTCTCTTTTTTTTCTTTGGTAAGTTGTGCCGCAGCCGCTTTATAATCCGTTTTATCATCGCTCTTTCCATTTATCATGTCACTTATTGACAAAATGATATCCATATGCTTCACCGAAAGCTCATCAATGATCCGGTTGCTTCCAATATGTTCCGCCAGACGAACTACTATTTCTGCTGCTTTTCTCGCATCAGCAGCATTTCCCACGAATCCTTTAATGATATTACTCAGATCTTTGCGTTCACAAATTTTAATCGTATCTTGGACAGAAGGCATATCATCTTTCAAAAATTTTTCTATCTGCAGTCTGCTAAGCAAACCCGTATCTTCATTATAGAACAGATCTTCCACATTTAATTGTTCCAGTTTATGCTCTTTCAGTTTCATTTTTTCCACTACACGCTTCAGCATGTCCTGATCCTGTATGAGCATGGCAATCGTATCCGCATGATTGTAAATGATATATTTCATTCTGTTTGCCGAATCATCCCTCCTGGCAATCTCATGTTTCCATGCCTCCGACGGCCAGATCAGATCCGCGATCAGATCCTTGACCGCCTTCTCATCCTGATCCCAGACAACCGCGTCCGTCTTTGGCGGAAGCTTATCAAATTCTTCTGAGAACTGGATCCTGCTCTGTATCGAACCATTCATCGATACTTTTTTCAATGCATTTACGGAATTGACCACTGCTCTGTCAAGCATCTTTTCTTCCACATGGGCGATTACGCCCATGTCAAGGTTCCGTATCACTTCATCTGCATAAACTGTTTCCCCACGGGACATTTTTTCCAGGACACTCCTTGCGGATCTTGCGAGTGCTTCCCTGGAATACTTGAATAACCGTGCTGTATCTATGCCCAGTGTTGTATTAAGCAAATTACGCAGTCTCTCCTCTGTAATACCTTGTCCATCCGCGTCCCCCCTTGAAACTTTCTCAAGAGAATGACCCAAAATATTCAAAACATTCCCTGCCCCGTATTTCTTGACGTTGGCACACATATCTTCTTCTATGTATCCTATGATATTCTGCGGTTTCCAAGCAGTATTAAACTGCATGCCATCAACCACAAAATACACATGCCCTTTCTCATTCATGCCAAATTCCACGGTAGCCTGTCCTATATTCATGACCGGATAGTCCGTATTGTTATTCTGCAGTATCTTCAGATTCTCGTAAAGCAGCCAAATGACCTGTGCATCTTCACGGGCATTATCACTTATGATATCAGAAGGTGGGCTTTTCATCAAAAATATTTCTGCAATTTTCCTTGATCCGGCCTGCAGTTTTTCCAACATCTGCTCATGGTCCTCATTTTGGGGTACGACCTGCAGTTGCGGTCCCTTTAATTTAACCATCTGCTCCATTAATTTTAAATCAAATGAACTGTAACTAAAATCATCATCTGTCATATACGGCTGCAGCTTTTTTATTCCTGCTTTAAAACGTGTTTTCGGCATATTCTGGGCTACCAGCTGCATCTTTGCCATGTTTTTTCCCTTATCCTCATCCATCTTGAGTAAAATGTCAATTTTACTATCCAGTTCCATTAATTTCCGTATTTTGACCATGTCTTTGCCATTCTTGATGACATCATCTGCAAGTTTTCGATGCTGGGTCAGCAGACTGCAGACTTTCCCCAGTAAAGCCGTTCCCTCTGCAACCTCTTTTGCTTTCCCTTTCCATGCTTTCACTGTCGGGAAAATACTCACAACATATTCTCTCAGTCCCTTCGTCCCTGAGCTGAGTTCCGGAAGACTATATTTTCTGATCTCCTCTAAAAACGCGGATTTATTTAAAGCTTTAAACACATATTCCATGCAGTACTTTCTTGCTTCTGAACGTACTTTTTCCTTTTTTTCTTCCGTCTTGGCACCCTCAATCTTGACCGCAAATGCCATGACTGTATCCATAAACTCTTTGTTGTCACTAAGAAGCTCGATTCCTACACTCTTAGTGTTAAAATTTTTCGCCAATCGCTGCGCTCCGTCGAGAAAAGAATATGCAATATCACTAATGGCAGACATATGACCGGTTGCCAGTTCTTCAATCCTCTTCATCGGTAAATTTACTTTTATGCCCTGTTTTTCCCCCGCAGCTATTATGTCAAGCAGCTTTTCTATCTGCTTCTTCTTTTTTGTCTTAAAATCAGGCGTTTCCTCAACCTTCATCGCTTTCCGTACTGCGTTTGCTATATTTAGTTCATCTACCGTATATCTCTCTTCGAACTGTATCACTGTATTGACGCGTGAAGATATGAGATCTACGTATTTTATAAACTCGCGCAATTTTTCCATAGAGATCGGACGCAGTCCCTCATCCAGATAAAGCAGGCCTAATTTTTTACGATAAAAGTCTAATCGCGTACTCATAAAAGTCGTAGAACTGTTGATTCCCTGGATTTTTCTGCTTTCTACTTCCCGCTCCAGTGCTAACCTTGCCAGCTGCTCACGCATTTTTCTATTCGTCTCACTTAGCTTCTGCCGCTTTTTTGCAGAGTTTAACACATTTGTGGCAGTCCGCAGCTTGCCTTTATAAACTTCCACATAATCAGAATTCCACGGTGAAAGTACTTCTACAAAATCTGCATATGTCAGACGGGCAATCGCATCCGTTTCTTTTTTTCTGTCTGCCTGATTTTTCTCACTGATATTTTTCACATACCCACTGAGACTTCTGATCGTAGTCTGTCCTTTCGGATAATCCTTTTGCCGGATTCCAGGATTTTCAATGAGTCTGCGGAGTGTTGCAAGCTGTCCAAACTGCTCTCTCAGCATATTCCTCGTTTTCAGGACTGCTGCCCGTCGCTCTTTACCTCTGTCTGAACTCGGATTGCTATTGATACAATACGTCCTGCACTCTCTGATTGCCTTTATCATAAGTTCTTCTATCTGAGCAAGGTTATTTTTTGTCTGCTCATCCATTATTTCCGTGGAAATCTGCTCTTTCATTGCGTTCTCGCAGGCAGCAACAGCCTTTTTTACATCCTTCATCAGATCACTGTCTTTTCCCGTCAGATCCATCACCGGGTATCTCCCTATACTGTCGTTGACATAAGGCTGAATGGCAGGATCGGGCTGCCTATTCATAACAGGTGCATTTTCTTGTTCTACTTCTTTTCTGTCATTGATGGCATCTTTCTGTTCATTTTCTTCCCCCTGGAAATTTTCCTTTTGGATTTCTTCCTGCAGTTTTCTTTGTTTCTCAATTCTTTCCTGTTTCTGAGCATTCTTCCTCAGCCATTTAGACAACTTTTCATCAAACTCAGGAAACTCATCTGAACTTAAATCGTTCTCAAACTTAAAACCCGTTACCTCCATTCCAACAGCCTTACCCGCCAGTTTTATCATACGGTCTTTGCAATATAACTTCAGAGTAGTTACAGCCGATCTTACATTTGATAATTTATTCTCATCAATTTTCTGTCCCAGTATCTTCTCAACATTTTTTATATCTTCCTCCGTTACCAGACTGTCTTTCTTTTCTTCAGAATCTTCATCATTTTCTTTTAATTCAACGAAAATCCGTTCCAGGGTAGTCAATATCGTAGAAATTCCGTCTTCCCCATATGCCTTACGGAGTTGTCTGTTGTCCTGCAGATCTCTTTTCCACATGGCAAACTTTAATTTTCCTGAATCCTCACTATTTCCGGTGATTTTCTCATAATCTTTTTGAATACCGCCACACGGAGCTTTTCCATTTATCTGCCACATAGCAACGCGCCAATATGTACAGATATGCAAAAGTATCTGATACTTCGACATGTTGCGGTATTTATCCTGCAATGCCTCATCGTCAACGTCTTTTGCTGCCGGATTCATAAGTTTTTCCAGAAAGGCCAAATTCGCACATGTTGCAGCGTCTATCTCGAATTTCTCATCGGAAAGGATGCTCAGATATACGCCATGTAACTGCTCTAATTTTTCGCTCAGAAGTTCCGAACCATCCGTCGCATGGCTATAATATTCTTTCAGATGATTTAACTTCTGCATTAATTCTTCATTTTTTTCTGATGGTAAACTAAAAAATCCCATATTTTCTCCTCCAAATAGGTAACGATTTACACAGTAAATCAACGAACGGTGAATCCTATGATCTGCAAAATACTTTTTGACCTTCATATTACTATTTTTTGTTATCTTATCATTTGCCTCTATTTTTTACAAGATTCTACTGTATGGTACATCAAAAAGTATATCGCTGATACATTGAGCATGGACAGGCTTTTGACCGGGCATTTCAAAAAAAGAAGGTGCAGCGGGCTACATTGAAGCTTTTAGCTTGTCTCGCATTTTCCTTTGGTGTACAATATCGGTAAGTTACAGATGTATGAATACAATGTACTCTCGGAATCTTTCTAAACGAGTCATTCTGGCTATATTTCTGATATACTGTTTCCATTTTCTCGTCGTACACACCGTGTACGCACTGCGAAAACGTCATTGTATATCAAAAATCTATCTCAGAATTCTTCATTTAAAAGATTCCGAGAGTACATTACATGGAAAAGGAGTAGAAATATTATGAAGCAGATTACTTTAGGAAGTACCGGCATCCAGACACCTCAGAACGCTTTCGGCGCACTGCCGGTTCAGCGTGTATCCATGGATGAAGCAGTCAGAATTCTTCATCGTGCCTACGAAGGCGGCATGACATTTTTTGACACTGCCCGCGCTTACAGCGACAGCGAAGAAAAAATGGGCGAAGCCTTTGGACATATGCGAGACAAAATCTATATCGCAACCAAGACAATGGCAACCAATCCGGATGACTTCTGGAAACAGTTAGAGACATCCCTGAAATTATTAAAAACAGATTATCTCGATCTGTACCAGTTCCACTGCGTCAATCAGTGCTACCGCCCGGAAGACGGAACTGGTATGTATGAGTGCATGCTGAAAGCCAAAGAACAGGGCATAATCCGTCACATCGGTGTCACCGCACACAAAATCGGCATTGCAGAGGAATGTGTTGCTTCCGGTCTGTATGAAACCATGCAGTTCCCGTTCAGCTATCTTTCCTCCGAGCAGGAACTTCACTTGGTAGAAGCCTGTTCCAAGCAGAACATGGGATTCATTGCCATGAAAGGCCTGGCTGGCGGACTGATCCACAACTCCAAAGCGGCTATGGCCTACATGACACAGTTTGACAATGTTCTGCCAATCTGGGGAATTCAGAAAATGACGGAACTGGAAGAGTGGCTTTCTTATATGGAACATACACCTTCCATGGACGAAGAAATTTCCGCTTATATTGAAAAAGAGAAACAGGAGCTGACCGGTGATTTCTGTCGTGGCTGCGGTTACTGTATGCCATGTCCGGCCGGTATCATGATTAACCAGTGTGCAAGAATGTCACTGATGTTGCGCCGTGCTCCGAGTGCAGGATGGCTGACTCCGCAGATGCAGGAAGAGATGAAGAAGATCGAGAACTGCCTGGAATGCGGTCAGTGTATGAAGAAATGTCCGTATGAGTTGAATACACCGGAACTTCTGAAAAAGAACTACGAAGACTACAAAAAGGTACTCTCTGGAGAAGTTTCCGTCGGCTAAACTTTTGTTCATAGTATTGGCTATAATTTAATATGTGAAATCAAAATCAGAGAACATTTTCTCACTCACTAGCCGTTCACTCCCCTCGTTTTGCTTCGGTTTTATCGCGCTCGTTCCCAACTCCGATAAAAGCTGGTCGTTTCCCACTCGCGCAAAACTCGCAAAACTCAGTCGTTCTCTGAATCGTTCGTTGAGAAAATGTTCTCTGATTTTTTATTTACGTTATAGAAATTATAGTTATTTACATAATGGCATACAACATACTTTATCTTGGATTTGCGCATACGACTTAGCAGTTATAATTTCAAAAAATAAACTGTATGCGCCGCACAACGTAAGGGTAATTGTGTGATTTTCTCACACGACGTGAATAAAGGGACTCTGGCTATTTTTTCTTGTCCAGCGATTGTTAGCGGACGAGACAAAATCGCAGAGTCCCTTTTCATAACCTTCTTTATAAAATCACACAATTACCCGAAACAATTTATTTTTCGCACGTTGAAGTGTCGCACTTTAACGTGTTGACGTTTGTATATAAACATGTTATACTGGCTGAATCATCATTCAGGGGGATTATGAAACATGACAGCCATTATTGAATTTATATACAACTTTTTATGGGGAGACCTGGTCACTTTACCGCTGCCCGACGGCGGTACATTAGGACTACCACTCTTAGTTATCCTATTGATTCCGACCGGAATTTACTTCACTATCCGCACAAAATTCCTTCCGATCCGGCTTTTTCCGGATATGGTTCGGGCCTTGACTGAAAAAGGCGACAAACACGGCGGTCTGTCTTCTTTTCAGACACTGATCGTCTCCACTGCAACTCGTGTCGGTATGGGAAATCTGGTGGGCGTTGTAGCCGCGATTTCCGCCGGTGGCGCCGGAGCTGTATTCTGGATGTGGATCACCGCACTGCTTGGTTCCTCCACTGCTTTTATTGAAGGTACACTTGCTCAGCTTCATAAAGAAAAAGATCTGCTCTATGGTGGTTTCCACGGCGGCCCTGCTTATTATATGCATCACTTTTTTGCAAAAAGAAAAGACGGCACTTACCGAAAATACTCTGTGATCGCAGTACTTTTTGCCATTTCCGGCCTGATCTGCTGGTGCGGCATCAGCCAGGTAATCAGCAACTCCGTAACATCCGCTTTTGAAAATGCATTTTCCATTCCGCCACTGGCAACTACCATCGTATTGGTCGTTCTGGCAGCCATTATCGTACTGCGAAAAAATGCAACCGTTAAAGTATTGGATGTTATGGTTCCGATCATGGCATGTGCATACTTTATCTTTACATTAATTATTATTTTTACACACTTCGGTCAGATGCCGGCTGTCTTTGCCCGCATTTTCGGAGAAGCCTTCGGCATCCGTCAGGTTGCTGCCGGCGGATTCGGTGCCGTACTGATGAATGGTGTCAAACGTGGACTGTTTTCCAATGAAGCCGGTTCCGGTTCTGCGCCGTGCGCAGCTGCTGCTGCCAAAAGTGATAATGCCGTAAAAATCGGTCTTGTACAGTCATTAGGTGTCTTTATCGATACTATCGTCATCTGTACCTGTACCGCTATGATCCTTCTGCTCGTTCCGCAGGATTTAACAAATGGACTTGTCGGAATGGATCTGTTGCAGACAGCGATGCAGTACCACCTTGGAACCTTTGGCACGATCTTTATCGCTGCCACCCTCGCCATGTTCAGTTTTTCCACCTTCATCGGAATCCTGTTCTATGCGCGTTCCAATGTGGCATACCTTTTCGGAAACAAATGGTGCTTCCAGACCGCCTATAAGATACTGGCACTTGTCATGCTTTTTATCGGAGGACTTGCAGCATACACCACCGTCTGGGATCTCGGTGACGTCGGCGTAGGACTCATGACAATCTTTAACCTGATGGCACTGTACCCGATGGGAGGACAGGCGCTGAAGGCCCTTCGGGATGCTGGAAAATGATTTTGGGGATATTTTAAATGAAATCGAAGAATCGTTTCTGAGCCGCTAAACGTTCGTTACCCTCATTTCACAGCAGTTTCATCGCGCTCACTCCCACCTCCTATAAAAGCTGGTCGGTTCCCGTTCGCGCAAAACCTTGTGAAACTCAGTCACTCACTCAACCGCTTGCCCAGAAACGATTCTTCGATTTCAATTCACAATATGCAAAATAACCGTCTTAGTCCACGTAATACGGCTCACAAGTTCTATCCGTAGCGGCCAATTAACTAACATTACGGCAGATCACAATCTATCATAGAAAAAAGGAATGAATTTCATTCGAACGGGCGTCTTAGCCCGAAGGATGTGTCTCACAGGGTTTTTCTTGCGGCTGCTCACTAACTGACATTGAAAAAGAGTGAGAATTTCATCTGAACGGGCGTCTTAGCCCGAAGGATGCAATTCTCACTCTTTTTCATTCACAACCTAAATGCAGCCGCTTCAAAAAACCTTATTTCGCATTCGCCGGCTCCACATTAATGCTCTTTCCTTTAATCTTCGCATTTTTCATCGCTTTCAGCACGGCCGCACCATACTCTCTCGGAACCTCCACAAAAGTATAGCTGTCAAACATATCAATCGCGCCAACCAGATCACCCGGCATTCCGGACTCACCGGCAACTGCTCCAAGGATATCCCCCGGACGCACGCGCTGTTTTTTACCAATATTGATAAATAGACGAACCATTCCGTCTTCTGCACCCGTATCAGAGAAATCAAAGTTATCCTGTTTTACACCTTCGCGGTCTGCTTTTCCAAGTGCCTGATATAAAAATGCCGCTGCCAGATCCATGGCTGTATAATCACCATTGTTGATCTGCGCTTCGATCATATTTACCATCTTGGTCAGATCCTCATTTTCAATGATCTGATCTAACTGCTCCATGATCTTGTCACATTTTGCTTCCTCAACATCACGCATGGACGGAATCGGCTGCGCATAGATTTTTGTTTTGCAGTAACGCATGATCTCTTTTAATTTGTAAACTTCTTTTCCTTTTACAAACGAGAACGCTTTTCCGGTTCTGCCTGCACGGCCGGTACGACCGATACGGTGAACATAATACTCGTCATCCTGCGGCAGATCGTAGTTAAATACTGCCTCAACGTCATCAACATCGATACCGCGGGCAGCCACGTCAGTTGCCACCAGAATCTCTGTCTTTCCGTTACGGAAGTTTCTCATAACACGGTCACGCTGCTGCTGTTTCATATCACCATGCAGACCTTCTGCAAAATAACCACGGTTCTGCAGCTCGTTTGCCAGCTCGTCTACCATATGTTTTGTGTTACAGAAAACAAGAGAAAGCTTCGGATCATACACGTCCAAAAGTCTTGTTAAAATATCCAACTTATCTTTTCTTCTCACATCATAGTAATACTGCTCAATATTTTTTACAGTCAGCTCTTTCTTTACCACTTTAATGGTCAGCGCATCTTTCTGATACTGTTTTGTGATCTCCATGATCTCTTTCGGCATAGTTGCGGAAAAAAGAACGGTCTGGCGGTCTTCCGGAAGGTATTTTAATACTTCTTCGATATCCTCACGGAATCCCATGTTCAGCATCTCATCTGCCTCATCCAGAATGATTGTGTGGATGTGATCGCAGCGGATTGTTTTTCTTCTTAAATGATCCATCACACGGCCCGGTGTACCAACGATGATCTGTACGCCGCCTTTTAAGGAACGGATCTGTTTGCCGATTTCCTGTCCGCCGTAAATCGGAAGAATTTTGATACCGTGGGTGTATTTTGCCAAATTGTGTAACTCGTTGGATACCTGAATGGCAAGCTCACGGGTCGGGCATAAGATCAGCGCCTGTGTTTTTTTCAGCTTCGGATCTACTTTGTGAAGCAGCGGAATACCGAAAGACGCGGTTTTTCCGGTTCCTGTCTGCGCCTGTCCGATGACATCTCTGCCGCTCATAACAGCCGGAATGGACTGTGCCTGGATCGGAGTGGCCTCCTCAAATCCCATTTCTTTGATGGCCCGCAGAATCTGCGGATTTAAATCTAAATCTTCAAATAAAACTGTACTCATATATTTCCTTTCTATACAAGAAAGTGTGCTATCACACACTTTCGCAAATAAAATTATTAGTAGCACATCTTTCTTGTCTGCGCCGAGCACGGTTGCGAAGCAACAATTTCTTCTCGTGCGAGTGTGCATCGTTTGCACGAAATGCTTTTATTTGATAGGAAATTCAACATAATTTCCTATCAAATAAAAACAGTGTGCTTTGCACACTGAATCCAATGATATCAAAGCACACTTTAAAAGTCAACTATTCATTTTTATGAGGGAATTGCCTTTTCAATCTTCTTTTTCCAAACACCGCTTAGGTATCTCAAACCACCGACACCTGCCGCGCACCACCAGGTAAGCGGTGATACCCACCAAAGTCCATGATAGCCCCACAAATAGGAGAACAAAAATGCAAAACCGATTCGCGTAATAACCTCACTGATGCCCATCCAGATCGTGATCTTGACATCACCAACCGCACGAAGCAGATTATGAAACAATGTCAGAACTCCAACACCGATCAAAAACGGTGCAAAAATATGCATGTATTCCACACCATAACCAATCGCTTCCTGATTATCTGTAAACAGCCGCATGATAAACGGAGCCAGAATAAAAATCAGCGGTGAAACGATCGCATAACCAATAGCATTCAGCACAAATGTCGTGCGAAAACCTGCTTTGATTCGCGGAATATTTTTCGCTCCGGTATTCTGTCCGGTAAAGGTTCCAAGTGCGGTTCCCAACGCATCGCCCACCTGCATTCCAAGTCCTTCTACTTTCACGCAGACACCGTAAGCTACCACCAGCGTCGTTCCGTATGTATTTACAACCGCCTGCAAAGTCATATCTGAAATAGAAATAATACTCATCTGCAAAGCCGCCGGCAGACCGTACACCAGCATCTGTTTTCCAATATATGTATCCAATTTCAATTTATCCCTGCGAATCCGCAGCATCGGCAAAATTCTCCATGCATAAAGCAGACACGCCACACCTGAAACAATCTGTGCCAACACCGTTGCAAATGACGCACCGCCAACGCCTAACGGCAATACTGCCACAAACAATACGTCAAATACAATATTCAGCAAACTGGAAATTCCAAGGAACACCAGCGGAACCACGGAATTTCCCAGAGACCGCAGTACCGCAGAAATCCAGTTGTACAGCATTGTTCCGATACATCCCGCACAGATCAATCTCAGATACAATACCGCCTGATCCAACACTTCATCCGGTGTCTGCAACACGATCAGCAGCGGTTTTGTCACGATCAGACCAACCACCGTAACGATGATCGTCATCCCCAGTGCGATATATATAGAAGAAAAAAATGTTTTTACCACTTTGTCCTCTTCCTTTGCACCGTAATACTGCGACATAACCACCGTCACACCCGTGGTCAAACCGATAATCAGTGAAAACATCAGATACATACCAACGCCTGCCACACTGACCGCCGCCAGCGCATTGTCACCCAAAAAGTGACCAACAATATACGAATCCGCAAAATTGTAGATTCTCTGAAAAATCAATCCCAGCAATACCGGCATCGCAAACTTCAAAATCTGCGGCGCAATACGTCCGGAAGTCATATCAACCATAACTTCTTTTTTCATACTCTCTCTTCCCCTTTCTATTCCCACTTTTTATACTTTCATCTCAAATGGACTTTTTGACACTTCTTAACTATGTCTGTATTGTATCTCATACCATTTTGAAAAAATAGTGGTTTTCTTCCCAAAAACTGTAAAATCGTATCGCAAACAACACTTTTTTCATGTATTATAGAAATAGATAAAATACACTCATGATAGGAAGATAAATATAAAGGATGGTACTATGAAACTAAACTATAATGAAAAAGAACTGCATCAGCTTTTACAGGACTTCCACGACTTAACCAGACTGACACTGACCCTCTACGCTCCCGACGGAGAATGGATTTTCAGTTATCCGACAAAAGAAAACTGCTTCTGCAACTGCATCAAAACTTCCACGGAAGGAGCCGCCCTCTGCGACGCTTCCGACCGCACTTCCTTTGAAGCCGCAAAGGCTTCCGGTGAATGTGTCATTTACAAATGTCACGCCGGGTTAATCGAAGCCACCGCTCCGATCGTCAGTGACGGATTTACCATCGGCTACTTAATGATGGGACAGGTCGCAAATGCCACCTCTCCAGAACAGTTACAATCCCTGATCGAACATGCGCTACATAAATATCACCTGAACACCCTAGAAACTCATCCACAGAAACAAACAGAACCAGAAAAAACTGTAGCCGAAACAAGTATCACAGAAACCAACATCGCTAACTCAACCTCCACCTCATCTAATACATATGGGGAAAACAAATTAGGCGAAAATGGCAATTGGCGCCAATATGCTGCTGCGATACCCTGCATCTCCGACACCCAGATTCACGCCGCCGCAAGTATCATGGAAGCATGTATCTCCTCTATCCTGTACAAAAAACTGATCTCCATCGAAAAGCAGCAATTTGAGCAGAACATCAACACCTACATTTTAAATCATCTAACCGAAGATCTGTCCGTAGACCGCCTTTGCGAACACCTGCATCTGAGCCGCCGCAAACTCTACGAATATTCAGAAGAATTTTTGCATTGCAGCATTGCAAAATACATAAAAAAAATGCGCCTGCAGCATGCGCAGACACTGTTGTCCGAAACAAATTTACCAGTTTCCACCATTTCCGAACAATGCGGTTTTTCCGACTACAACTATTTCTGTCGGATTTTCAAGCAGGAAAACGGTATGTCCGCACGAAGTTATCGTGCAGCACATCTTGTCTGACTTAATAGTAAAAAGCCGCACAAGCTGAAATTATGCCTGTGCGGTTGGAGCCACTGTGTAAACAGAACAAAACTGAAAATAACTCCAACGAAAGGATTATTGTAAAATTTTCGTCGTGGCTGCTGCGTCTAGCCTGACCGCAGAAGTGTGTTTGAGGCTGCCGGGTTTGCAGCCGAGTTCGCGGAAGCGGTCAGATATAAGCGACGCAGTGGACACAGAAAATTTTTCAGATCCTTGTTGGAGTTATTTTCAGTTTGTTCTTTTTCACCACACTTAGTGGCGATATTTATTGGCTTCCTTCAGACGTGCCATCGCTCTCGCCAATGACGCCGTATTTCGATAATACTCCATCCGGCTCTTATGCTGCAGCAACCGTTCCTCTGCACGCTCTTTGGCCTCTTTTGCACGACGCACATCGATCTCCTCCGGCCGCTCAATGGTATCCACCAGAAGTTCCACCTGATTGTCGGAATCAACTTCCACGAAACCACTTCCGCACACCGCCGGGATCATCTTTCCATCAGGAGTTCCGATACGGATCTCCCCCTCTTTCAGTGCAATGACACATTCCTCATGGTTTGCCAGAATCTGAATTTCACCATCGATGGCTGGCAGAACCACAGACTCTGCCTCACCATCGAAGAAAATTTTATCATATGCAATTATTTTCAAATGAAATGTACTCATAGTCACACCTCACTAATGATTGCCGTTCTTTGCTTTTTCAATGACATCATCAATGGTTCCCACATTGAAGAATGCCCATTCCGGATATTCATCCATCTCACCGTCAATGATCTTTTTGAAACCTTTGACAGTCTCTTCCAGCGGTACATATTTACCAGGAATTCCGGTAAATGTCTCAGCTACATGGAACGGCTGTGACAGGAAACGCTGAATTTTTCTTGCACGGTATACAGTTGTCTTATCCTCTTCGGAAAGTTCTTCCATACCAAGGATTGCGATGATATCCTGCAGTTCTTTGTAACTCTGCAGAATCTCCTGTACACGGCGGGCAACTTCGTAATGCTCCTCACCGACAATATCCGGCTCCAGAATACGGGAGTTGGATTCCAGCGGATCAACGGCCGGATAAATACCCTGCTCAACAATCTTTCTGGAAAGTACGGTTGTTGCATCCAGATGTGCGAATGTAGTAGCCGGGGCCGGATCAGTTAAGTCATCGGCCGGTACATAGATCGCCTGTACAGATGTAACGGAACCTTCTTTTGTGGAAGCGATACGCTCCTGCAGCTCACCGACTTCATTTGCCAGTGTCGGCTGATAACCTACGGCTGACGGCATACGTCCGAGCAGCGCGGAAACCTCAGAACCAGCCTGTACATAACGGAAAATGTTATCGATAAATAACAGTACGTCCTGATGCTCTTTGTCACGGAAATACTCTGCCATAGTCAGACCTGTCTCAGCCACACGCATACGAGCTCCAGGTGGCTCATTCATCTGTCCAAACACTAAGGCTGTTTTTTCCAGAACGCCGGATTCTTTCATCTCAGTCCAGAGGTCATTACCCTCACGGGAACGCTCTCCAACACCGGTGAAAATAGAATATCCGCCGTGCTCTGTTGCAATATTTCGGATCAGCTCCTGGATCAGAACGGTTTTACCTACACCGGCACCACCGAACAGACCGATCTTACCACCTTTGGAATACGGAGCCAGAAGGTCGATAACTTTGATACCTGTCTCCAGAACCTCTACAACCGGGCTCTGATCTTCAAAAGATGGTGGCTCTCTGTGGATACACCAGTTTTCCTTTGCCTCCACCGGTGCTCCGTCATCGATTGCCTCACCAAGAACATTGAACAGTCGTCCCAGCGTTGCTTTTCCTACCGGAACTGTGATACCAGCGCCGGTTGCTGTTACTTCCATATCACGATGAAGCCCTTCACTGGAAGCAAGCATGATACATCTTACGGTATCATTTCCAATATGCTGTGCCACTTCCATGACACATTTTTTTCCATTATTATCAACTTCGAGTGCATCTTTGATGCATGGAAGGTTATGGTCGGAAAACTCTACGTCTACAACAGGTCCCATGACCTGAACGATTTTTCCTTTATTCATATCGCTTCACCTCTCTTATTTTTTCTTGTTCTTCTGTGCCCTGGCACCTGCAATTACCTCAGTAATCTCCTCGGTGATCGCCGCCTGACGCACACGATTATATTCAATTTCCAGCTCATGAAGCATCTGCTTTGCACTGTCTGTCGCCGTCTGCATCGCCATCATTCTGGAATTATGCTCACTGGCATAAGACTCTACCAGCGCACCGTATACAAATCCACACACTACGTTTGGAATCAGACTTTCCAGAACGGATTCCACAGACGGATGAAATGTCATCTCGGCGCTGTATCCTTTCAGGTTTTTCTGTGTATACTCTTCCCTCTGCAGCGGAAGAAGTTTAAACATATCTGCTTCCATCTTGAATGTATTTATCATTTTTGTATAAATAATGTAAACTTCATCCAGTTCCTCACGTACATACTCATCGATCAACTTCAGACCGATGTGACGCGCCCTGTAAAGGGTTGGATTCTGCACGGTATAACTGAATTCTCCGTCGATATTTACATCTTTTTTCATGAAATACTGCCGGCCAAGCTCACCTACCACAAACAGTTTGTTCTGACCGCCCTTTTCCAGCTGTTCCGATGCAAGTTTCAGAACATTGTGGTTGTAAGCTCCTGCCAGACCCTTGTCAGCAGTAATCACCAGATAGCCACGTTTTTTCTGGTCATCCGGAATCGCTCTTCCGAAGAAAATACTTTTTGTATCCGGAACAGACTTCATAAAACGCGCTACCGCATTCTGCTGTGCAAAGAAAAAAGGCTCTGTATCTGCCAGGCTCTTTTTTGCTTTCTGCATCTTTGACGAAGAAATCATGTACATGGCACTGGTGATTTTCATCGTATCCTTGATACTCTGCATTCTGCTCTGTATCTCTCTTGCACTTGCCATGATATTCTCCTTTCTGCCCTTTTTACTCGGATAGCTGCCCATACAGATATCTAATCTGTATGAACTATCTAAACATACGCGAAAATTTATTTATTTTACGTACTCCTTTGCGGCAGCAAGGATCTTATCGCCGAGCTCATCAGACAGAGCTTTTGTCTCGTTCAGCTCTTCGATGATCTCCGGATGTGCATTTTGGAAATACTCCAGCATACCCTTCTGGGTCTCTTTGATCTTCTTGACATCCACATTCAAGAAAATCTTATGGGTTGCAGTCCACAGTGTGATAACCTGCTCTGCCATGCTCAGCGGCTGGCAAAGTGGCTGTTTTAACAGCTCCATCAGGCCTTTTCCGTACTGTAACTGCTCTTTGGTATCATCATCCAGATCAGAACTGAACTGGGTAAATACTTCCATCTCACGATACTGCGCCAGATCGATACGGACACTTCCGGCTGCTTTCTTCATCGCTTTTGTCTGTGCAGCACCACCAACACGGGATACGGATAGACCTACGTTTACCGCCGGTCTCATACCGGAGAAGAATAAGTTGCTCTCCAGGAAGATCTGACCGTCTGTGATGGAAATAACGTTGGTCGGAATGTATGCGGATACATCGCCCGCCTGTGTCTCAATGATCGGCAGCGCTGTAATGGAACCGCCGCCAAGCTTGTCACTCAGACGGCTGGAACGCTCCAGCAGTCTGGAATGCAGATAGAAAACGTCACCCGGATAAGCCTCACGTCCAGGAGAACGCTCCAGCAACAGGGACAATGCACGGTAAGCTACCGCATGTTTTGACAGATCATCATAAACGATGAGCACGTCTTTTCCCTGATACATGAAATACTCTGCCATGGCAGTTCCTGCATACGGTGCAATGTACTGCAACGGAGCCGGATCACTGGCAGTTGCTGCCACGATGATGGAATAATCCATGGCATCGTGTTTTTTCAATGTAGATACAATTTTTGCAATTGTAGATGCTTTCTGTCCAATTGCAACATAAATACAGATGACATCTTTGCCTTTCTGGTTGATCATTGCATCGGTTGCAATGGATGTCTTACCTGTCTGACGGTCACCGATGATCAGTTCTCGCTGTCCACGTCCAATCGGGAACATGGAATCGATGGAAAGGATTCCTGTCTCCATCGGTACGCTGACGGATTTACGATCAACGATACCCGGTGCTTCATTTTCAATCGGTCGGTAATCATCTTCCTCGATATCGCCCTCTCCGTCGATCGGGGCGCCAAGGGCATTGATGATCCTTCCGACAAATTTATCTCCAACCGGAATTCCGGCTTTCTTTTTGGTTCTTGTTACCTTGGTTCCTTCCTTGATCCCTGTATCACGGCCAAACAGAATGACACCAATCTCATTTCTTCTGACATCCTGTACCATACCTTTTACGCCGTTCTCAAAGACAACGATCTCACCATACATGGCCTGGTCAATTCCATAGACAGTGGCAATTCCGTCACCAACCCAGATGACATGACCAATTTCCCGATCCTTCGCTTCGAAATCATAATTCTCGATCTCTTCCTTCAGGATGGAAATAATATCCTGTGAACTGATAGCGCTCATTGTCCTATCACCTCTTTCTTTTACCTTTTACTTATGCTTCGGCCTGACTTACCATACCGAGCTGTTCCTGCATGCCGCGGATACGTCCGCTGATGCTCCAGTCCCATTCACGGCCGTTTGCGGAGAGGACAAATCCTCCCACCAGGTGCTCATCTCGGATCATCTCGAGTTCCACCTGATGTGCATCAAACTCTTCCAGCAGAAATTTCTTAATGCCTTCCAGCTGGTTATCATCTGGTGCTGTCACATAACGTAATGTTGCGTTCACGATTGACTGATGTTCATTTGCATACATTTTATATTCCTCCACGATCTCTTCCAGATATTCCACGTCAGAATAATCACAGAGAATCTTCATAAAATTCTGTAACTTTTTTTCCGAAAAAATACGGTCAACCACCGCATGTTTTTCCTCTTTGTAAACACTTGGGTCTGTCAGCACACGCTGAAGTTCAGGGCTTTCCTGATAAATCTGCGCAGCAGCTTCAAGACCATCTACCGGAGCATTCAGCTCCCACAAAACTTTTACATATTTAGCCGTTGTTGCTGTCATGTCTGTCACCCGTTTTACTCAAAAACTCATTGTAAAGCTGTTCATCCGTGACTTTACTGCTATTCTCTCCGATAATCTTAACTGCTGCCGCCATGGCCAGTGTACCGATCTCTTTCTGTACACTCTGAAGGGCTTTGTCACGTTCTTTTTCCATATCCTGATTTGTCTTTTCAAGCAAGGCCGCGGACCGTTTTTCCGCATCGGAAACAATCTGTTTGTACTGTACATCCGCCCGCTCTCTGGCATCTGCCACAATCTGGATTGCCTCTTCTTTGGCTCCCTGCAAAGATGCCTCATACTGAGTTTTCAACTCTAAAGCTTCGGCATTTGCCGTATCTGCTTTTTCAAACTGTTCCGTCACCATCTTTTTTCTCTTTTCAATAATGTTCAAAACCGGTTTGAACAGAAACTTTCTGATCAGGAAATAGAAGATCAACAGGTTCACAATGATCCATATAAGGTTTGAATCAATTCTCAGCATCCTGAAATCCTCCTTCTAAAAACAAAATATCACGTCTTTGTTTTTTATTTGCAAAGGAAAATGATCAGAATAGCGACAACCATACCATAGATAGCAGTTGCCTCTGCCAGTGCACAACCAAGTAATAAGTTCTTGCTGATCTTGCTGTCTGCTTCCGGCTGTCTTGCTACAGCGTCTACTGCCTTACCTGTTGCAATACCAATACCTACACCTGCTCCAATTCCTGCTAATGCTGCGATACCAGCTCCGAGTGCGATCATCATAATAATTATCTCCTTTTCTCACTTCAATTTTTTTATTCTGCCTGTAATTCAATAGCTTCTTTGATGTAGAGGGATGTCAGGAACACAAATACATATGCCTGGATCAGTCCATCAAAAATATCAAAATAGAAACTAAATACCAGCGGTACCACCATCGGCACAACCGCTTTGATCAGCTCCATAATAACAAACGCGCCGAGTACATTTCCGAACAGTCGTAAACATAATGAAAACGGTCGAATGAAAATTTCCAAAATGTTGATTGGTGTAATGATCGCGACAGGCTGCGTAAATCCTTTCGCCCACTTCTTCACACCTTTTGCACGGATACCGGCGGCTTCCACCAGTATGATACTCATCAACGCAAGAGCGATCGTACAATTCAGGTCCTTTGTCGGAGGCTTAAATCCAAATAAGCCAATTACATTTGCAATACCGATAAACAGACCGACGCTCATCAGATAAGGAATATAACATTTTCCTTCCTCTCCGAGCAGTCCTTCGAAAAATCCATAGAATTTTCCGATACACACTTCCAGAAACAACTGTCTCTTTCCCGGATTCTCCACGCTTAAGTTCCGCGTCAGGAAAATCGATGCCACTATGACAACTGCCATAATGATCCACATAACGACAACTGATTCTGCGATTTTGATTCCACCAAAAATGGGTATCGTGAACACCGTCTTGACACTCAGTTGGTCGATCAACTCATCTACCAGTCCGTTCGTAGCGGTCACCTCCTTCTTTTCTCTCTTTCTGTTTTTTTCTTTCTCCTAAAAATGTTTTCCAATTCATTACAGTCGTTACGATTTATAATTGATACGACTTTCTCATAATTGGTACTACCATTACTTTGGAGAAAATAAAAGACCGCGGTTGTTTCCAAAACTCCTTACCCCCGTTGGTCTTTTCGTGTATTTATCTTAATACAATTTCCAGATTTTGCAATCGGCAAAATTCCCCAAATTGTTTTTACGCGAATACAGTTTTTCAGCAAAATCACGATTGACAATTTCCCATTTAACAGATTATTTCCTGTCCATGCACTTTTTTACTTCTTTTTTCGGTAAATTTGCATACTTTGCAAAAAACGAATCTTACAAATGGACCTGCATAAAACAACTGCCAGAACAGTGCCATTGGAAAATTTCGTGCTGCAGTCTGCAACCAGTTACCAAGAAGCATATCTGTTCCTTTAAATCCAAACAATATGGATGCGAAGAAACTCATGATCGGACACATAAATGCTACTGTCAGGGATGAAATCAGTATGATCAACAAAATCTGGGGGATATTCTGCGGATCTACACACTGAAATGCAATGCGCTTTACAATTCTCTCCACAAATAAAAGTTCCACAACAAATGCAATCACTCCCATGATTGGAAGTTCTCCCAGGGCAAGGATAAATACCTGATTCGTCATCTCTCCCTGCGCCAATGCAACATTGTAACAAACCATTCCGTAAACCATGACTGCCACCATGAGAATGGTAAAAAATACATTTTGTAATTTTGTTTTTGGCATAAAAAATCTCCTTTCCTGCTGACAAACAACTTTGCATCTAAAATGTGTGTTGTTCGTTAGCATTCCGGGAGAATGTGCGTTTCCAATTATAATATACCAATTTTATTCAGGATTCCTGTTTGTAACAATGAATGCGAATATGTTCCACTGTTTCATATTTATGATGTTTGGAATCCTATTGTATTTTCTTTCAGCAAGATTATATTATCACTGAAAAATTGCCTTCGTAAGATTTTTTTTCAAATTCAGCAAATCGCGCAGAGACCTGTTTCAAACCATGTAGTCTCTGCGCATTTTTCACAAATGTCTGTTCGATACTATTTTTTATCTGTAATCTGGAGCAGCTCTGAAAAAGTTTGCAAAACCACATCTGCCTGCGCACTTTTTGAGGCTTCTCCGATTCCGGCTGCATACATGCCACCTGCTTTTGCAGCCTGAATCCCTGCCTCGGCATCTTCCACTACCATGCAGACTTCCGGTTTAAGTCCGAGAAATTCCGCTCCTTTTAAAAACACTTCCGGATCCGGTTTTGATCTTGTGATATTGGTACCGTCAGATATCGCATCAAAAGCATCTGTCAGCTTTACTTTTTCCAGAATGTATTTTGCATTTTTACTGGAAGATCCAATGGCGAGCCTGTATCCTCTTCTTCTCAGCTCTGCCAAGGTATCACGCACTTCGTCGGATACGTCAGCCGGTGTCATTGTATCCAGCAGCTTTCGATAGGTTTTATTTTTTTCTTCCGCAAGTGCTTCTTTTTCTTCTGTCGTAAAAGGTTTTCCCTCATATCGCTCCAGAATAATCTCCAGCGATTCCATACGGCTCACGCCGCGCAGACGATGATTGATTTTTTCATCAAAATAAATACCCAGTCTGTCTGCCAGTGCCTTCCAGGCCTGAAAATGAAACTTGTCTGTAAACACGATCACGCCATCCAGATCAAAAATCAATCCTTTTATATTCTTCCACTTTTCATCCTTCATTATAAAAATAACCTCAAATTCTTATTCTTGCCATTTACAATATTCTTTTGCACATCTCTACACTTCTGCAAAAATCATATCAGATAGGATATTGAGTCCCGACACTGATAAAAATTTGTTGCTCACTGCCTGTAAAAGCAGGCCGCATCCTTCATCAGATATAATCTTTTCCACACAGAGCATCTACAGGGCTGACACCGGTAAACGCTGACCGTCCCATAATTTTTTCCATTGTGGCAGAGATAAATTCCGGATTTCCGCTATAACTGTTGATGTACGTTTTCATCATCGGCGCATCAAACAAATGATACGGATACGCAGTGGAGATCATCATGGTCGGGATTTCTGATGCGAACCATGGCGCATCATCTCCAAGTCCAAAGCAGACATTCCAGTTCAAACGCAGTGTCGTATTGTTTGACGCATTTTCCATATTACAGATATACACGTACAGATCATAATCCTGCTTCATTTCCTCCACACCACGATACATTTCATGCATCAGCCGCTGCTTTTCCGGTGTCATTCCTGCCGGATCCATGAAATCTGCAACTACGATAGAAGTCCGTCGGTCTCTGACGGTCACTTCAAATCCTTCTTTTTCAAACTGGCGTTTCCATTCCTGTACAAACGGGTGCTCCGGATCCATATCTTTCTGAATTACATTGAGGTACACGCGTTTGTATTTTTTTGGTGAAATCGGAAGCAATTGCTGGTCGTCACGCACAAGGGTGATCGCCTGATCTGCAACTTTTTTCGCCCAGGATTTATGAATGCCGCATCCGACAACTTTCTGCGCCGCTTCCCCAGGCACCAGAGTATCGGTACGTTTCTTTTCATGCAGCTGCAAAGATGCCTTAGTGGCAAGAATTCGTAATACCGCTTCATCCAGACGTTCTTCACTGAGTACTCCTGTTTTCACTGCGTTCAGCAGATATCCATAATCTTCTTCCAGACTTTTGTTGAACAAGATCATATCGCAGCCTGCCGCAATGACCTGCGGAATGGCCTCACTTCGTTTCATGGACGCTGTAAATCCCACCATCGGAGTCGCATCTGTACTGATCAGACCGTTGAATCCTAATTTTTTACGCAAAAGTCCAGTCAGAAGTTCCGGTGACAGCGAAGCCGGCCGCAGCATTTCCTGACGTGTCGCATCCGGATTTAATTTCTTTACATACGCCGGCTGCGCAATATGGCCAGCCATTACCGTCTTGGCCCCCTGTTCGATCAGATTTTTGTATACATAACCATAGGTTTCATCCCACTGGTCTGCTGAAAAAGAGTTCACACTGGTCAGAAGATGCTGATCACGCTCATCTACGCCATCTCCCGGAAAATGCTTGATTGCAACGGCCACATGATATTCATCCGCTGCTTTCAGATACTGCGATGCATATTCCAGTACTTTTTTCGGATCACTGCCAAAGGTACGCACATTGGTGATCGGATTATGAAACTCATAATTGATATCCACGATCGGCGCAAAGGACCAGTTCAGTCCAAGTGCAGCCCCTTCCTGACACGCAGTCAGTCCCATCCGATAGGCATTATTCGGTTCATTTGTTGCCGCCACCGCCATGGGTTTTCCAAAAGAAGTGCCTTCCAGTGCAAGTCCGTCTCCACCGGCTTCTGTATTTGCTGCCAGCAAAAGCGGTATATCTGAAAGTTCCTGAAGCATCCGATGTGTCTTTTGAATATTGTCCGCGGTATCTGCCCGGTACATCAATCCACCTACACCGATATCCTGCGTCAGATGTTTTAATAAACCCGGGGCATTTCCAAGTCCCATCGGGCAGAACACCTGACCACATTTTTTCTCAAGACTCATATTTTTCCATGTATCCAGCACCCATTTCTCCGCCGCATCATCCAGGAAAAACGGTTTTGCCTTCATATTAATTTCTGCCATATGTTTTATTCCTCTTTTTTCTTAAAATATTTCCGGAGAAAATAGGCCGGGCCACAGCTCCATGCATGACAGTAACTGTTTACGATCGTGCCGCCATAGGGCGATTCGCTGCTGTTTTCCGGATTATATAACTCCCAGAACGTATCTGCTCCCAGATCAGCCATTCCTCCCCAATAAGCCTCCAGCTTCTGCAGGGCTTTATCCCGTTTTCCCACATGGATCAAGGCATCCACATAATTGTGATACATATACGGTGTCACCATCTGTTCTGCCTGCTCCAGTGTTTCTGTCCGCTCCATCAGCTTCGCTGCCGCCTGTCCTTCCACAGCTTCTCCCAGAACCATCCAGACCTGGGAAGCAATCGATCCCTGATGCTCTTTTCCACTCACATAACACTGTCTTCTCGCATCCCACAACCATTCATTCGCTGCAATTCTGCACTCACAGTACAAACCGGACAGATACTCTTCCGTCATAACATCACCAAGGATCTGGGCAATCTGGATTGCCGCGGAAAGCGCATACAACAAGATTCCCTGTGCCGATGCCTGCTTATTCAAATGCAGATTCCAGTCCACAAAGCACCAGCCCAGCTGATCAGAATCACGCACCAGATATTTCTCATCCAAAGATTCTTTTGCCAGTTCAATCTGATGCAATGCTGTCGGCCATAATTCTCTCAGCGTTTCTTCGTCCTTTGTTTCCGCATAATAATCCCGAAGAATATTGATAAAAAACAGGGAATAATCAAACATTTTTGTATCATCTACTTCTGGCTCCGGCTCCAGAAAAAGACACGCACCGATCCTGCCGTTTTCCATTGGAAGTGCCGCAAACAAATACAGACACGCTTTTACCATGTCATTTTTCCGATACGTTTCATAATTTGCCAGTGCCTGCATTCTGAGATCCCCGATCCAGAGACGACGGTCTCTCTTCGGTCCGTCTTCAAATACCGTCTGCATACAGTTATGCAGGGTTCGGCAGGCAATTTTGTCCAGCTTCGCTAAAATTTCACTCTGCGCCTGAAACGCACACAGCTCTTCCTCTTTTACAGAGGAAACCGCCGTGCAGCACGCATGCTCTACCACAAGCTGGAATTTGCTGCTGATATCCAGCACTTCGATCATGACATAACGAAAGGCATACCGCCGTGGGAGATCCACTTCCGATGGAATCACATCCACATGAATCTGTTCTTCTTCAATCCAGGAGGAACAGATCCATCCTTCATAACTTTTTGCATCCTCAAAAAGCTCCACCGGATTTTCTGCAAAATGAATTTTTAACCAGACCGGCGCATCCGGATGACTTCCGGTATACCCCAGTTTCAGGTGAAGATATCCAACCTGATGATCGCCAAAATCCAGACAGATCCGGCTTCCCTTTTTCAACTGCTGCTGTTCATAGGACTGATCTGCAAAAATCGTCACTTTATCCTGTTCTTTCTTAATCTGAACTGTCTGTTTTACTTCAACTTCTGTCTCATGCAAGGCTGGCAGCAAATGCAATGCCTTATCTAAAAATTTCTCATTCTTCATTTTTGCTGTTATTTCCTTCATTTAAGATTTGTTCACGTGATATTTTGCTCTAAAAAAGCAGCCCCCGATGGATATTCCAGGAGGGCTGCCGCAACATTCTTATCTGATCCTTTTAAACAGAATTTTCATCAGCAGCTTTTCGTTATTCAGATATATCAAAAAGACCACCAATAATACCGCATTGATAATCGATTGCGTTGACGCTGTCACCACATTTGACAAAACAGCAAAGGTGGAATTCAACAGTGACATACAAACTGCAGCCAGCAAAAATCCAAGTTTTTCATTACTAAATCTGCTTATGTAAGAACCAATAAACATCGGTAAAAATGCGGTAAACATAATCGAAATAGAACCGAAATTCAACTGCCCACCGTTAATGGTTGTATTTCTTGCCGCATTTAAAAATCCGACAATTCCCATCAGTGCACCACAGAATGCATAACAGATCACCGCATTCGGCACTTCCTTTATTCCGGTATTGACCGCAACCTTCTGTCCGTTTTTCAAAGCTCTGTAATCATAACCAAAACGTGTATGATCAAAAAGTAATATCGTCAGAACCAGGACTACCACAATGATCAGCGCCGCGTAAACCCATGTGCCGGCAAAACCGGACATCGAAGAATTCTGCACTTCTGCCATCACATATTTTCCATTTGTGATGGTATACATAATACCTTCATATAGAAGGGTCACTCCCAGTGATGTAATGATCGGCGGGATCCGAAGGAGCACATAGATCGTTCCTGATAACAGTCCCAACACCGCACCTGCCACAATCGTAACAACCAGCATCAGAGCTGCACTTCCTGAGCCACCACCTAATACGGCATAACTGATCTTGGCGCCTATAATAGAAGCCAGCGCCGCCATAGATCCAAGGGAAAAATCAAATCTTCCGCTGTTTAAGTTTATAGACAGTGCAATCGTTGTCAGCATAACAATCGCCGTATACACTACAAAATTGTCAAAGCTCTTTCTGTTTGTTATGATATTTGCTCCATGTGACAGGCATATTATTTCAAGAATCACAAATGCCAGTACAGGAATCACGATAGTTCCTGCTATTTTCTTAGGGGTACTCATACTTTGCAGCCTCCAATTTTTTTATCTCTGCTTATTTAGACTCAACCAGAGTTTTTACAGCATCAAATGTAACATCATTACCGATAATGCCATCCAATGTTGTTTTGTCATAGATTGGTGCATCACCGCTGTCAGAAACAAAATACTGATCAAATGTCTCTACATCTGTTGCAACAAGATATTTCTGGCTGATAGATGGTGCATTTCCATCCTCATCACGAATTACATTTCCGTTGATCGCATTCATTACAAGTGCAAATACCGGTCCGATAGAAGAAGAATATTTTCCTGCAAGGTAAGTAAGTTTTCCATCTTTCATTGCTGCTTCATTTGCAGATGTAAAGGAATCAATATCAGAGAAGGAGATTCCTGCCTCATTTAAGGACTGTGTAAAGAATGTAGTTGCCATTCCTACGGAAATAAATGCATCCGGAGCTTTCTGGATAGCAGCATTCAGCTCATCTGTGGTTGTATCGCCATAGCCCTGGAGATATGCAACAACTTCTACATCACCGGAAACTTTTGATAAATCTACAGTCTGATCCTGGAAGATCTGTCCAACGATCGCATCCATATCACTTGCGCCGCCATAAGTACAGCCAAGTCCTGCCAGTACACCAGCTACACGATAAACATGCATCGGGTTCGGAATAAACGCACCGTAAATTGCTACTTTTGCTGCGCCCTGCTCTTTGTAATAAGCGCCCATCTCCTGGCCTGCTTCAAACTCAGTCTCATTGCTTGGTCCAACCTGTCCGACAAAATGTTCATAATTTTTATAAGTCTCATACTGTGCATCATCTAACACACCGGATGCAACCGCATAATATACGCCATATTTCTCACAGGTTTCAATCTGCTGTGCACGATCATTGCTTGAGAATGAAATGATGGCCTGACATCCCTGGGATGCAAATTTTTCAATGGCTGATTTCTCATCTTCTGCGCTCTCAAGTGCATCTGTGTAAGTAAATGTTACATCGTAGTTATCTTCAATGTATTTCTCGTAATAATTACGGAAGCCCTGTGCTTCCTCGCCACTGACATCTGCTACCAGCACACCAATTTTCGCAGCGTCCTTGCTGTCTGTTTTTCCAGTCTCAGCTGCTGCTGAAGTGTCCCCTTTGTCTGCTGCATTAGAACCACATCCTGCAAGCATGGAAACTGCCATAGTTCCCACGATCAATGCACTGACAAGTTTTTTTACTCTCTTTTTCATTTTTTGTTTCCTCCTCAAAAATTTGTTTTTATCTGTTCCATGCAGGCATTCCCTTCCCCGTCTGTATGGAATTTCTTTAACGTTTCATACGCTAAATTCACTATAATATTTTTATCGCGGCAATAAAGATGACCGGTAATTCATACTGGTGATGTATACAACAATCAGGAAAAATGCTGCACTGATCAGCTGTGTAATTCCATAAGCCGCACTTCCATCGATCAAAAGCTCCAGAATATCATTTAAAAGCATAAACGAAAATCCTCCGATCAGAGCCGCATGGATTCTGGAACGGGCGCCACCGGAAATCGGCATTCCACCAAACACGATGGCAATAAAGATGTTCATACCAATGCTGGATGCGGTAGATGTTGTAACGGATGGTGTATAGATCAATGTCAGAAATGCACCAAGTCCGACTCCGACCCCCGCCATCACAAACGCAATGATCGTATATTTGCTGGATTCAATTCCAGTCAATGCCGCACAGAATGGATTGCCTCCGATAAATTTCTGTCGTCTTCCGGTTCTGGTCAGATTAAAGATCACAAAGCAGACTGCAAAAAACAGAAACAGCATCACGATCTTGAATACCATGTTGTCAAAAGGCTTTACCACCACACTCGGGATACTGATTCCACCAAGTGCGCCGCCTTTTGTTGTAATGATCTGTCCTGCTACCGCGGACAATACCGACATCATCGCTACCGTCGTTACAAATGCCGGAATGTGGAAAATAGATGCCAGAACCGAATTGAACAGTGAACATGCAATACCAACCAAAAACATCACAAGAATCATCAATACTACATTTTCTGTTTTGTTATAGGTAACAACTCCCATCGTTGCAGCAAACAGCGTCGCCGCTCCAAGGCTGATATCAAAAGTTCCCAGCGTATAGATAAAAATTGCTCCGGTTGCCACAACGGCCAGCACGACGCCTTCATTAAAAACAATCTGCAGATACATATCCAGGCGATAGCCTTTCATCATAACAACACCCACAAATATGCCAAACAAAACGGCAAGTGCCACAAACGGAAGTACTGTTATTACAATCTGAGAAACTTTGTATTTGTCAATTTCCTGTTTCTTTTCTTTTTCTGTACTCATAACAAACCTCTCCTATATCATATATCTAATAACATCCGCATCCGTCAGAGACTCACTACGCATAAATTCATGAGCAATCTCACCATCTTTCATGATCAGCATGCGGTCACTCATTCCCATGAGTTCCGGCAATTCTTCACTGATCAGCAAAATTGCTTTTCCTTCATTTTTCAGCTGTATCATCAGCTGATACATGGCCTGTTTTACTCCGATATCCACACCTCGGGTCGGACAATCCAGGATCAGGATCTCACTTCCGCAGCCAATCCATTTTCCAAATACAACTTTCTGTTTATTTCCTCCGGATAACTGGCTGGTAAGCTGATTTTCATCCGAGCATTTAATGGAAAGTTCTTTGATCTGCTGTCTGACATACTTCTTTTCATTTCTGTTTGTAATGAAATGTCCGCCAACTGCATATCGGTCCATACCGGCAATCGCAATGTTGTCTTTGATACTTGCTGACAGGCAAAGGGATTCTACATCTCTGTCCTTGGACACATATCCGATTTTATGTTCTACCGCTATATGCGGATTGGTGATCGCATCTCCATCTCCTGTCACAACCTTTCCGGATTCCAATGTCAGAGCTCCGAACATCGCTTTTCCAAGTGCATGCATTCCACAGGAAGACAGACCTCCCACGCCAAGGATCTCGCCTTTCTTTAAGGTAACACTGATATTTTTTAACTGATCTCTGTAGCAAAGGTCCTCTGCTTCCAGTGCTGTCTCATCCAGACTTCCCGGCTCAAAATCACTTCTGTAATAATCTCCCTGCAGTTCACGTCCGATCATGCTTGTCCGGATCGCATCTGCATCAAACTCTTCTTTTTTAAAGGTCCGGATCAGATTTCCGTCACGCAGAACTGTAAGTGTGTCACACACCTGCATGATTTCTTCCAGATCATGGGAGATAAAAATAACTGCTTTTCCATCATCCCTGATTTTCCGGATCAGACGATACATCAAGGTTCTTCCATCCTGTGACAGCGCTGTGCTTGTCTCATCAATGACAAGAATATCTGGATTTTTCATCATGACTTTCGCAATCTCTACCAATTTCCGTTTTTGGAAATCCAGCATTTCCATCGGCATATCACCGGTGACATCTTCCACACCAATGGCTTTCATCACTGCTGTTGCCTGCTCATTCATCTGCTTTTTGCGAACAATCCCAAATTTATTTTTAAACGGTTCCAGTTCCGC
>CAVEOS010000020.1:0-41357 GCA_963617435.1 Lachnospiraceae bacterium | reverse complement strand
GGACTTTTTTGAAAAAAGGTGGAGAAAAAATAAAAATGGAATCTCAGAAGCCGCAGAAATACAGGCTTAGAGATTCCGAGAGACTATGAAAAAGAAAAGGAGAAGATCACATATGGGAAACAGAGTACCAATCACAGAAGAACAGAAAAATTTACGTTACGCAAAATATTATGAGAAACCATTAGCACCGGTTCCGGAAGAAAAACTGGCGCTTCTGGATGCTCCGATGGATCCGTCAAAAGCACTGAAAATTGAAGACAGAAACAAACTGTTTGATCCGGGATATTTTGAGGTGGAGACCGGATATTGCGTTATGGAAGACGGCAGCGGATATATCGCGAACCTCACAAAAATGCCGGGTGTGACGGTAGAGATGTTTGACTGGTGGTTTGCATGGCATGGTCTGGGCGAATTACGTTATACCTTATGGGATCCGGAAGACCATTATTATGCATGCAGCATGAATCTGGCCCAGGGACGTTCCGATAAGCTTTCCCTGAAAGAAAAATACTGGGGAACCACACATCACATCAAAGAAGATATCGGAGCCGGTGCAGATGAATTGTTTGCATGCTTCAGAAAACCTTCCGAGATGGGATTTGATGAGAGCAAGATCGGCACAAAAGCCTGCGGTACTATTGTAACGGCCAACTCCGGTATCTTAAATGACCCGATGGCAAGTTCAGAGTTAATGTGCCATTTTGTACGTGAGACAGAGGATGGCATTGAACTTCGTTCCAGATTCTGGCTTGGATGGCATATTGTCGGGGGCAAACCGGTGAAGATTCTTCCAGATGACGAAGTGACACCGTTGATGAAACCGAAGCTTCTGCTGGCACACAATATGAAAGAGTTCCAGAACCTGGCTGATCTGCTTCCGCGTATTTATCCGGAGGAAAAAGATAACTGGAAATAAGAAGGAACAAGTCGGTGACAGGCAAACTATAATAGGTGAAATAAAAAGACATTCTGTTGGAAAAAACGGAATGTCTTTTTTGGAGGGTATGTAAAAAATAGTAGAACAAATGTCGGAGGACATTTGAAGTTTGCGTTATAATTAATATTTTAGGAAGAAATCGTAAAAGGTATCACATTACCGTATTTATAAAAGTAAAGATGCCTGATTTACGCGAATCAATTCTGTGATGGCCTGAAACATTTCAGCTACAGAATGTTTCCGGGAACGGGCACATTCCTGTGCCTGACAGTCACATAGGATGCATTTGCGGAAACTATCCCGGGAAAGTTTTGTCCCATCGGTATCAATTACATCAATATCAAAAATACGACCAAGTGGGTGTGTGTCTTCAATGTCACACATCCATTTTTTGATTTCCTGTGCATTGGCATCCACGGATAAGATATATTCATCTCCTGTAAAATTGTGAATCAGTATTTCATTCTGGATGAATATATGGTGTTTTAATAATGCCATTTTGATAGCATGATATCCCTGTTCAAAAGCCAGCCTTATATCTGAATTTGTTTTGATCGGACCGGGAATATTCATGCAAAATGATATAACGGGAGAATGATAGCTTTCCAGAAAAGAGTTCTGAAATTTTGCGCGTTGTTCCCGGCAATGCATCATGTCTTGAATGGATACGGCTTTTTCTTCTGATTTACTTGGGGTATGAGTTGGTAAAAGGATTTTTTTTGCTGTCATAATTATCATCTCAATAATGTACCACGTTTTTTGCTGACTGAATTTTTTCTCTGATTTCCTGTGATGCTGGATCGGTAAAATATTGATAGGTACTTTTCGGAACCAGTGTTTTTAATAATGAATTGTCTCCGTGTTTGAGTGCCAGACGAACATCGGAAGCACTGACGGATTTCTCATGAATTTTCAAGCGTGTAATTTCTTTGCACGCAATTCCATAATCTGGAAGCTGCGATTTCATGATCTGATTGTAAATCCCAGTAACCTGACTGTATGGTTCTTCTCCTACATAGCGTACAGAAATATGCAGCTTTTCGGCAATTTTTGAAAAAATATCCAAATCCAGAAATGCATGTTCCCGTATTACTTCCGTTTCATCTTTCAAAAAATAACTTGGAAAAGTAGCATTGCTTATTATGTATGGTCCACTGTCATGGTAACAGACGTTGGAAAATGAGGCGCATCCTTCCAGTATCAATTTTTTTCGGACCTGATAAGGAATTACACTGCAGTCTTCACTGAGACCGAAGAGATGGACGATGTCATTTTCAGCAGCTGCCTGTTGGACAAGGTACTGATGTCCAAGGGTAAAAGGGTTTGCATTCATGACAATCGCTGCAATTTTTTTCTGCTGCAAAGATTGTATATCTGTTTCTGGAGATTCTTTCACCAACGTATCCAGATATTTTGTAAATCCATTGCGACGGTTTTCCATAAAAACAAGATTGTGTGCTGCTGTACTGATTGGATAAAATCCCAGATCCTGAAAAAAAGCGATATTCTTCGGTTTGGTATAGAGGAAAATATGCGTATTTCCGCGGTCATATTGAATACGGATCAGGTGTGAAACAATCAGGTTCAAAAGTCCGTGCCCACGATATTGTCCAGATACTGCCAGACACCGCAGCGTATTGCAAAAGCAGCTGCCAGTGGCGATCAGCGTATGAGATTCATCAAAAATACCGCAGGAATAATCCAGATGAGAATCCTTTTGTATTCCTTCCTGAAGCAGCAAATGTTCCATCTGTATCGTATCTGAAGATTGTGGATGAAGTTCTGAAACGTACCAGTCTGCCATGTCTGTCGCCTCCATAAAAAATATAAGTAGCTGTCAAAAATTCAAGTTGAACCTGCGTGAGATTTTTTGCATGCTCCTGGTCAGAGTAAGGTGACATACTTTTCTAAGAATTGCTGAATATCCCAGTTACAGGTCTTAGTTTTCCTCAGGTTTTATCACCCGTGGAAGTATTTCTCCGGTTTCTTCCATTTTTTGAATCGTATAAGCTTCATTTTTCCTTTTCTCATCGGCACGCTGAAGTGTCGGAAGGACTTCGTTGGGACGAAGCACCACGACACCATTGGCATCACCTACGATGAAATCGCCGGGGTATACGGTTTGTCCACCGCAGTGGATTGGAACGTTAAGTTCTCCATATGTCTGTTTTCTGACGCTGTTTGGAACAACTGTTCTGGCAAAAATTGGAAAACCGGCGGCTTCACAGCCTTCGATATCGCGAAATGCACCGTCGATGATAACGGCAGTGAGATTCTTTTTTACGGCACAGATACTGCGGTGATCACCCCAGAAAGAACCGCCGCAATAATTGTGACCGTCAATGACCAGAATACTTTCCGGTTCTGCAGCGAGGATTGCGTCTGGAACGATACCACTGCAGCAATAGCCGGTATCAACGGTATAAGCAATGCCAACCACTTTTTTATCCGTAACCTTTCTCTGAATGCCGAAATCCATAGCCGGATTATGAATGGCACCGTCGCAAAGTTCCGGGGTGCTGTAAGTTTTCAATTGCTCCATCAGGTCACGAGTTTCTTTATCCATATCGTTTATACACCTCTTTCTGTAAGCTTTTTGTACATTTCTGTAAATATATTTCTTAAATATAAAATTCTGAGTTTTAGCGCTACATTTGCTGTTGAATAAATGTAAGAGGTATTTCATGCAAATGTTTTCTTCATCTATGGTCATTATAAAAAAATCCATCAGAAAAATGAAATGCATTGTCTGAATCTGCACATAACTTTTTTTTATTGCAAAAGGAAAGCTGTTCAAAGTTTTTAAGTTGAAATAACACAGCATTTGTTTTTGCAGTAGAAAAGTTGAAAACAGGAAGAAGATGTTCCATTCCGAAAATGAATACGCTCATAAAAAGAAGGATTTTTACAAAACAGACATGTGGGTGTTTTAATAAAATCAAACCAAGGGGATAGAAAAATAAAAGCAAAAGAAACAAACTCTCTGGTAGAAAAAATAATTGATGTATTAGAAATATAACGGATAGATCAAAGAGAAGGAGTGTGGGGGAAAATGAAGAAAGAACTGACAGCAGAAACAGTTGCAGCTTTGGCGGTGGAGAGCATGCTGTATGAAGTGACGGCCACACCAAAGCCGGGACTGGTGGATCGGGCAAATAATGGGGCACATTATGATATGGATTTTTTTACATTTATGTCTTCGGCTGCGGCGTTGCATAGCTGTTTTGATGAACTGATACAGGCGGGGACACAGATGGCAGAGCATCCGGTGACAGAGTTGCTGCCAGTATTGCGGAAAATTGGAGTTCAGGCAGAAAAGCAGATGTTTCAGTTTACAAAAGGAGTAAACACACACAAGGGCATGATTTTTTCTTTGGGAATGTTGTGCGGGTGCTGGGGGTGGTTGTATGGACCGAAAAATCAGGAATTCATTTCAGAGCACTTATGCGAGACAGTAGCTTTGATGTGTCAGGGCATCTGTCAGCGGGAATTGACAGATACATTGGAACATCAAAGTTTGTCAGAAATAGAAGATGCATCGAAACAAATGAATTTCATGAATCAGAAAAAACAGGTCAATGAGAAATCTTTAATGATTCAGAATCATTCGAAAAAGCAGCAAACGCTGACTAAGGGAGAACAGATGTACCTGAAATACGGCAGCACGGGAGTTCGTGGCGTGGTAGAAAGTGGCTATGAAGTAGTGCGCACATATTCGCTTCCAATATATCGTGTTGTGAAAAAAAGCAGTTTGTCCCAGAATGACGCTTTAGTACATACTTTACTATATTTGATCAGGGAAATGGAAGACACCAATATTTTATCCCGGCATGACAGAAAAACAGTGGAACATGCAAAAACGTATGCCGCAAAGGCCATTGCATGTGGCGGTATGTTTTCAGAAGAAGGAAGACAGTGCGTGCAAGACATGGATCAGGATTTTATTGAAAAATACATCAGTCCGGGGGGCTGTGCGGACATGCTGGCGGTGACGCATTTCCTGTATTCCCTAGAGGAAGCGGCGGTATAAAAAAAAGTAATTATTACATTCTTTTTGACCATTATACAAAACAGGTCGTGTGGAATTAAGATAAAGATAACAAAAAACAGCAAACAAAAACAAAACAGAAAACTGAGAGGAGGATCTTACATATGGAAATCAAAAAAGCAGCTGTGGCGGGGACACTGGAATCCAGTGATGCGATGGTGACGATTGAACCAAATGAGAAAGGAATTGAATTTGAACTGGAAAGCACGGTGATCAATCAGTTTGGACACAGCATTCGAAAAACAGTACTGGAAACACTGGAACGCCTTGGCGTGACAGATGCAAAAGTCAGAGTTGTAGACAAAGGTGCTTTGGATTGCACCTTAAAAGCCAGAGTTGAAGGTGCGGTATACAGAGCCGTAGATCAGAAAGAAAACTTACCATGGGGAGGTGTGATTCGATGAGCCATCCAAATAAAAAACGATTAAGAAGAACAATGATGTTTCTGAATTGCCAGAAACCGGGTCTGATCAAAGATCCATATATTTACAAACCAGATTCCATTATGCTGGATCTGGAAGATGCCGTAGCAGAGCGTGAAAAAGATGCAGCACGTTTTTCCCTGTATCATGCATTGCAGGAGATTAACTACCGCGGTGTAGAGACGGTTGTCCGTATCAACGGACTGGATTTTCCATACTGGAAAGAGGATATCCGCTGTGCAGTGGCGGGCGGAGCTGATTCCATCCGTATTCCGAAAACGGAGAGTGGTCAGGATGTAAAACTGGTGGAAGCACAGATTCTGGCAGCAGAACGGGAATTTGGCATTCCGGAAGGAAAGACACTGATCATGGCCGCACTGGAATCTGCAAAAGGAATTTTGAAAGCACTGGAAATCTGTGAGGCATCCGACCGGTTATTCGGAATCGCGTTATCCGGCGGAGATTACACAAAGGATCTTCAGACACATATTACAGGCACCGGTATCGAGCTGATGGGAGCAAGACAGCAGATGATCATTGCAGCCAGAGCAGCAGGGGTACAGTGTTTTGATACGGTCTATACAAATCTGGATGATATGGAAGGATTCCGCAAGGATGTGGAAGCAATCCATATGATGGGCTTTGATGGAAAATCCATCATCAATCCGCGTCAGATTTCCGTGGTGCATGAAATTTTTACACCGAAGGAAAAAGATATTATTTTTGCAGAAAAAGTGGTACGTGAAATTGACGAAAAGAGTGCCCTTGGCATTGGTGTATTTACCGTAGACGGAAAAATGATCGACATTGCTTTTTATGATGGAGCAAAACGAACCATCGAACTGGCGAAAGCTTCAGGGGTATATAGGGGGGATCTGTAAGATGATAAATAAAGTAGGAAGAGACATACCGGAAGAGATTCTGAAAGCAACCGGAAAAGAAGTATTTCAGGGAAATTTTTATAAAGACGGCACAGAGTTTCACAAACAGGGACCGATCACGAAAGTAGTCATGAACCATGACACCAGCAAATTGGTAGGCTCCATTCATGAAGCACTGGTAAAATGCGGTGCGCATGACGGAATGACACTGGGATTTCACCATCATTTCCGAGAAGGCGATCTGGTGGTAAATATGGTTATGGAAGAAGTACATAAAATGGGCATCAAGGATGTCACCATTTGCGCAAGTTCCCTTGGAAAGGCACATGATGCACTGCTTCCGATGATCGAAGATGGAACAATCACAAATATCCAGTCCTCCGGTGTGCGTGGCAAGATCGGTGAAGCGATTTCAGCTGGAAAATTAAAGGGACTTGCGATCATGAGATCCCATGGCGGCAGAATCCGCGCTATTCAGACCGGGGAGACAACCATTGACATTTCCTTTATCGGAGCACCGACTGCAGATGATTACGGCAACTGTAAAGGTGTTGGTGGAAAAAGTGACTGCGGCGTATTGTCTTATTCCTTTGTCGATGGAAACCATGCAAATAAGGTTGTGGCAGTGACCGACTGCCTGGTACCATTCCCGAATTATCCGGCAGATATCAACTGTACAAAAGTGGATTATGTCTGCGTGGTAGACCAGATCGGTATTCCGGAGAAAATTGCCACCGGAGCAGCAAAACCGACCACAGATGTCAGAAAACTGATGATGGCAGATTACTGTACAAAATTTGTTGTAAACACACCGTATTTCAAAGATGGATTTTCCTATCAGACCGGTGTGGGCGGCGCATCCATCGCATCTGCGGTTTCTCTTGGAAAAATCATGAAAGAGCGTGGCATCAAGATGGGATTTGCTGTGGGCGGAATGTCCAAAGGCATGTGTGATCTGCTGGATGAAGGTCTGGTTGGAAAACTGCTGGATACACAGGATTTCGATACAGATGCGGTTGCTTCTGTAACACGACCAAACCATCACAGAATCAGTGCAGGTGCTTATGCAAACCCGTTTAATAAGGGTGCGTTTGTCAACAAACTGGATTTTGTCATTCTGGGGGCGCTGGAAGTAGATGTGAACTTCAATGTTAATGTAGTAGTCGGTTCTGACGGCGTCATTACCGGAGCACAGGGCGGTCATCCGGATGCGGCAGCAGGTGCAAAATGCACCATTGTCATTTCGCCGCTGATCCAGGGACGTATTCCAGCCATCTGTACAAATGTAACGACGGTCACAACACCGGGAGAGTCTGTAGATGTCGTTGTTACAGACTATGGTGTAGCCATCAATCCGGCCAGACAGGATCTGATCGAGTGTATGAAGAATGTGGACGATATTCCATTTAAGACAATTGAAGAACTGAGAGATATCGCATATTCCATTACAGGAGAGCCGGAGCCGGTGCAGTTTGGTGACCGAGTAGTCGGAATCATTGAATCCAGAGACGGAACCATCATGGATGTGGTTCGTCAGGTAAAGGAATATGAGTTCTGACAAATCAGATGAGTTTACTGAGAAAAATACAAAAGCAAACAGAAAAAAGGGATTTCTGAAAAAAGAGAGCAATATCGAGAAACTGAATCATGCAAAAATGAAAAGGAGATCATTCTTATGGGGAAATCATTGACCAGAAAAATTCTGGAAGAACATTTGGTATCCGGCAATATGACACCGGGCGAGGAGATTTTTATTAAAGTGGATCAGACACTGACACACGATATCAACGCAGTTATGACATATCTGGCCTTCGAAGCCATTGGACTGGACCGTATCCGCACAGAGTGCAGCGTCAGCTATCTGGATCACAATTTATTATATGTGGATCACAAGACACCGGACGACCATATTTATCTGCAGTCAGCAGCAAAACGGTTTGGTGTCCATGTATCCAGACCGGGTAATGGTATCTGCCATACGGTGCATGTGTCAAGATTTGGTGCACCGGGCAAGATCAGCATGGGCGGCGACAGTCATACCCCGCATGGAGGTTCCATCGGAATGCTCTGTATCGGCGTAGGTGGTATGGACGTGGCAACTGCCATGACCGGAGTGCCGATGCGATTGAAAATGCCGCGGATCATCCGGGTAAATCTGACCGGAGAGTTAAAACCCGGGGTCAATGCAAAAGAGGTCATTTTGGAAATGCTGCGCCGGGTGTCCATCAAGGGCGGACTTGGAAATGTCTATGAATATGTGGGTGAGGGAGCTGCAAAACTGGAAGTACCGCAGCGTGCCACCATCACAAATATGGGTGCAGAGCTTGGTGCCACCACATCTATTTTCCCGGCAGACGAGCAGGTACGGAAATTTCTGAAAGCACAGGGAAGAGAAGATGCGTATCGTGAACTTCTGCCAGATGAGGATGCAGAGTATGATGAGACCATTGATATCGACCTTAGCAGTCTGGAACCGCTGGTATCCTGTCCGCATCAGCCGGACAATGTAAAACCACTGAGAGAAGTGGAAAAACTTCCGGTGCAGCAGGTATTTATCGGAAGCTGTACCAACACAAGTTATGCGGATGTGGCAAAGGCAGCGCTGGTGTTCAAAGGACATCATGTCAATGAAAATGTAAGCTGTACCTGTGCCATTGCATCAAAACAGACCTATCGCCAGTTACTGGATGACGGATATATCGGAATGCTGCTGGATGCAGGTGTTCGTATGCTGGAAATCGCCTGTGGTCCGTGCTGTGCCATCGGTCAGACACCGGCGACAGAGGGCATTGCTGTCCGTACATCCAACCGTAATTTCAAGGGACGTGCCGGTAATCCGAATGCAAAGATTTATCTGGTAAGTCCGGAGAGTGCCGCAGCCACAGCAATCATGGGAACCTTTGCCACAGCAGATGAGATTCTGGGCGAGGATATTGACATTCTGGCAGCAGTAAAAGAGCCGGATGCATATTGTATTGATGATTCCATGATCATTCCGCCATTGCCGGAAGAAGAGGCCAAGGAAGTGGAAATTGTGCGTGGACCAAACATCAAGTTTTTACCGGTTCCGGATGTGCCGCAGCAGCATCTGAAAGTGCCGGTAAGTTTAAAGGGCGGAGACAATATTTCCACCGATGACATTACACCGGCCAGCGCAGAGTTTTCCAGTATGCGTTCCAACATTCCGTTGATGTCACAGTATTGCTATCACAGATATGCACCGGATTTTGCAGCCCGTGCGAAAGAACTTGGTTCCAGCATTATTGTGGGCGGTGAGAATTACGGACAGGGTTCCTCCAGAGAACATGCGGCTATCAATCCGATGTATCTTGGCGTAAAATGTGTTATTGCAAAAAGTATTGCCCGGATTCACAAGGGAAATCTGGTAAATCATGGTGTGATCCCGATGCTGTTTGAAGATCCGGCAGATTATGACCGTATTGATCTGATGGATGAACTGGAAATTGACCAGTTACTGGATCAGATTCCGACCAGGGAGGTACTTGTCCGAAACGTAACCAAGCATTTTTGTTTCAAAGTAAAACTGGATCTTTCTGATAATGAAGTGGACGTTGTATTGAGCGGCGGACAGCTCCGTTATCTGAAAAATCAGCTTGCGAAGGAGGAAAACTAACATGAGCCGTATCAGCGAACAGCAGATTTTTGAAGCGCAGAATAAATTTGGCAGTCTGATCCAGCAGGAGTCAGGACGGATTGAAAAAATGAAAGAAGCACAGCAGGCAGAAGATGTCTCCAAAAAAGATACCATTGTGATCGGCATTCTCCCTGGAGACGGCGTCGGCCCGATCCTGATGGAACAGGCGCTGCGGGTACTGATGGAACTGGTAGGAGATGAGATCGCTGCACACAAAATCGAGATCCGTACCATTGAAGGAATGACCATAGAGGATCGTGTGGCAAAAATGGAAAGCCTGCCTTCCGATGTGATCCCGAAGATCAAAGCCTGTGATGTACTGGTGAAAGGACCGATGGTGACACCGAGAGCCGGTGACGGTCTGCCAAATCTGGTCAGTGCGAACAGCCTTCTGAGAAGAGAACTGGAACTTTTTGCGGCAGTCAGACCGATCAAAATCCCGGATAAAAATATTGACTGGACCTTTTTCCGGGAAAATATCGAGGGAGAATACATCTGGGGCGACAAGGGCATTCAGGTGAGTGATGATCTGGCGGTAGATTTCAAAGTTCAGACAAAACAGGGAAGCGAGCGGATCGCCCGGGCAGCCTTTGAATTTGCCAGAAAAAATGGAAAGAAAAATGTAACGGTTGTTACAAAGGCAAATATTGTGAAGCTGGTAGACGGTAATTTTATTCAGGCGGTCAGAAAAGTCGGAGAAGAATACCCGGAAATCGAAGTGCAGGAACGTCTGGTGGATGCCATGTGCGCAAAAATGCTGGATCCGGATTTCAACCAGGGCATTGAAGTCGTGGTTCTGCCGAATCTGTATGGCGATATCGTGACGGATGTGGCAGCAGAACATGCAGGAGGTCTTGGAAATGCATGCTCCTCCAATATCGGAAGCAGATATGCGTTGTTTGAAGCCATTCACGGAACGGCACCGTATCTGATCTCTTATGGACGTGGGGCTTATGCAAATCCGTGCAGCCTGATCCGTGCCATGGGACAGATGCTGATCCATATCGGTTACGCACAGAAAAATGACCTGCTGGAGAAAGCACTGGAGATCTGTACTGTAACAGAGAAAAAATGTGTTGTAACCACATTTGCGGAAGATGCAAGTGCGGCAGAATTTACCGATTATCTGATCGAGACAATTCAGAAACTCAAAAAATAAGTTCCAAAATGCTTTTTACATTACCTGGCAGAGCGTGAGCATATCTCATGTTTCTGCCAGGATTCTTTTGTCGGAAAAGACCTTTTGGCTTCACTTCACAGACGATTTGTGATAAGGTAAACATAACAGAGTGAAGAGACAAAAGGAGAAGAGCATGAAAGATACAGATTGGGAAATTTTGTGTGAATTATATAAAAACCCGAATATGACCAAAGTGGCAAACCTGCTCTATATCACACAGCCATCGCTGACGAAGCGCATTCAGCATATGGAGGAAGAGTTTCAGGTTACGATCGTGAACCGTACCACAAAGGGGCTGGAATTTACAAAAGAGGGGGCTTATCTGGCGGAACAGGCGAGAAAATATCTGGATTTTCTGGGAGAGACCAGAGATACCTTAAAAGAAATGAAAGAACATGCAGCGGGAGAAATCGTGATCGGTGCATCTTATACATACAGTAAGTATACATTGTCCGATATTTTGTTATCTTACCGTTTGAACCATCCGAATATCCGTTTTTCCATTGTGAATGATCAGAGTAATATTCTGTTTCGGAAAATGTTTGACGATTCCATCGATGTGGGATTTATCCGGGGGGATTACGAGGGAAACGTGAACCGGACACTGGTTGGGGTTAACAATGCCTATCTGGTGACCAGAGAGCCGGTGGATATTGAACAGCTCCCGAATATGCAGTTCATTTCCTATAAGACCAATGACCGTACCAAAGAGAAGATCGAGGCATGGTGGCAGCAGCAGTTTGAGACAGAACTTCCGGCAGGAATGACGGTTGGCTATGTGGATGTGGCCTGGCAGGTGGTAGCAAAAGGGTTGGGCTACACCTTATGTTTTCTGCCGGATAATTATCCGAATGAGTATCAGCTGAATCTGACACCGTTAGTAAACAGGGATGGTACACCGGTGACGAGAAATACCTGGTTTCTGTATTCCAAGGACAAACGGATGCCGGAGATTCTGGAAGAATTTGTAGCTTATATTGAGCAGAATTTTAATTACAGGAAGAAAAAACATGAAAGAGATAGACTGGAAGATTCTGAGTGTTCTGTATGAAAAAAAGAGTATGACCAAGGCGGCGGAAGCCCTTTATATGACACAGTCTGCCCTGACAAAGAGGGTGCATGCCATGGAAGATGAGTGGAAGATTGAGATCGTGCACCGGACCAGTCAGGGAGTCAGTTTTACGGAAGATGGAAAATATCTGGTAAACAAAGCCAATATCATGTTGGATTTCCGGAAGGAGATCGAGGATCATTTCGCGGAACATGCCAGACAGAAGACATTGATGAAGATCGGTGTGCCGAATTCCTTTGCGCGGATCCATATGCCGGAACTTCTGAAAGAATATATCGAGGAATACAATCAGCTGCAGATCAGCATTGTCAACAATACCAGTGATGTGATCATCAATCAGATCACAACTGGGGCAATCGATATCGGTATCATCTGTGGTGATTTTCCGTATCTGGGTGAAAAAGTCTGTCTGTTTCAGGAGCAGATGTACATGGTGACACCTATTGGGGTGAAAATGGAGGACATCGAGCATATGCCGCTGATCGAATCCTATTTTAATTCGGTGGTGAAGTTGACGGTCCGGCAGTGGTGGCGGCAGCATTTTAATATCATGCCCCAGGAGACACATAAGGTGCCGTATTCTGATATCGCGATTGAGATGGTGGAAAATGGTCTGGGTGTGACTTTTGTATTTGGAGACCGCTGGAAAGTGAAGGAAGACAAAGCACAGAAGCTGGCGGTATATGATGGAAACGGAGATCCGGTCTGCAGAAACGTCTGGATGATGATCGCGGATACCTGTTTTCAGAGTCCGGAGATGACAGATTTCATTTCTTTTGTGGAAAAATACTATAACGTGAATGCAATGTGACATTGGGTATTCCAGTTTGGAATATCCTGCATAGTCGGTTTGTGAATTTCCTTTTGACATCGGAAATTTTTATACTTTGAGTATAGAAATTCCGGTGTCATTTTTTTATCGGAAATGGGCAAAAATTTTCGATAAAAAGCACTCCGGATCACGGAACATAAAGTTTGAAGGAGGTAATCACTATGAGTATTGCGTATGTGGGATGCAGATCGACAAAGGAGCGAAATGCAAGAGGAAAAGGGTTAAAAGTTTATGAGATCAATGAGTACACAGGAGACTGGAAAGAAATCCAATGTCTTAAAACCGAAGAAAATCCGTCCTATCAGACACTGGATCTGACGGAGCGGTATCTGTATTCGGTACACGGGGATTTTACCATGGTCAGCAGTTACCGGATTCTGGAAGATGGAACACTGGAGCATATGAATACCATTGATATCGGTGGAAAAAATCCGGTGTTTGTCACAGTGGACCGCACGAATCAGTATGTGATCGTTGCAACGCTGCAGGGCGGTGCAGTGTATGTGATCCGCAGAAAGGAAGATGGATCTTTAGGGGAAGTGGTCAGCAAAACCTGCATGGAAGGACAGTCCGAGGGCAAGATTTCTTTTGCACATCAGTGTATCTGGGATCAGAAAAAAGAGTATCTGTTTGTGGTGACACAGGCGAGACTGCAGGGATACGGCATGGTCCGGGTATTTTATTTCAACACATTGGACGGAACACTGCAGGAAACTGACACTTATTATTCCAGAACCTATGACGAGCCGCGGCACGTTTCCATTCATCCGAATAACAGATATGTGTATCTGATCAATGAAAAAGGAAACAAAATGACATTCCTTACTTTTGATGATCAGACCGGAAAACTGACCGCCAGACAGAATCTTCCATCTCTGCCGGATACCTATACAGGAGAGGGACAGGCCAGCGCTTCCATTCTGGATGAAAAAGGAGAAATCCTGATCGGTTCCAACCGTATTCATGAATCTATCGTGCTGTACCGCATCGATCAGCATACCGGATATATGAAAGAACTTGGTTATTATCCGACGCTGGGACTGACCCCGCGATTTATCACATTCAATCCGGATTACAGCAGATTTTATGTGGCAAACGAGGACAGCGATACCATTATCGAGATGAAACTGGACAGCGAAGCAGGACAGATGACATATACTGGACGCATTATTGAGACGGAAAGTCCGGTGTGCATCACATTCAGAAAAGAGGTGTAGGTATGAATCTGGGGGCAGTATCACTGATACTTTTACTGGCAGCAATTGTGATCGGATTCTGGAGAAAAGCAAATGTGGGAATTTTGTGTATTGGTTTTTCCATGATTCTGGCAGTCATTTATAAAATCAATGTGAAAGATGTAATTGCGGGATTCAGTTCTTCCCTGTTTATCCAGATGGTGGGAATTACTTATCTGTTCGCAATCATTAATGGAAACGGAACGCTGGAACTTCTGGCAAGAAAAATCGTAGCGTTGGTTGGCAAAAAGAAACATTTGATACCATTTGTAATGTATTTACTTGGATTTGCCATTTGTGCCGTAGGACCGGGTGCAATTCCAAGTCTGGCGATCGTTCCGGTTATCGCCATTCCGGTGGCGGTTTCCGCAGGAGTGAACCCGATCATGACGGCTGTGATCGGAGATCTGGGTGTCATGTCCGGACGTATGAGTCCGCTGACACCGGAAGCCGCTGTTGTGCGAGAACTGATGGAAGAGCAGGGACTGAAAGGAAACACCCTTCCGATCATGGTAGGTATGATCGTGACAGCTCTTGTGGTAGTGGTACTGGTGTACGTCTATTACAAAGGATGGAAAGTGGAAAAAGCAGCACATCAGCAGGAAACTGTAAAATTGCAGAAATTTAACGGCAGACAGTGGTGTTCTCTTGCGGGACTGATCGTTCTGGCGGTTGGCGCACTGTTCTTCTCCTGGAATGTAGGTCTTACCGGATTTCTGATCGGAACCATTCTGATCGTCATCGGTGGAAACGATGAGAAAAAAGCGATCGCAGCGATTCCGTGGAACGTCATTCTCATGGTGCTTGGGGTAGGAATCCTGATGAATATCATTTCCATCTCTGGCGGTATAGATATCATGGTCAGCGGTTTGGAACAGATCATGGGACCGCGGACAGCGGCAATGATCATGGCCATCGCATCCGGAATCATGTCCTTCTTCAGTTCGGGATTGGGCGTTGTATTTCCGACATTGATTCCTACTGCAAGTGGACTGGCAGGAGGACTTGGCGTCAGTGCGGTACAGCTTGTCACTGTGATCGTTATCGGTGGAACCGTATCCGGATTTACACCGATCTCCACCACAGGTGCCCTGATCATGGCAGGCGTGGCGCAGCAGGAAAATGCGGAAGAACGTTTTCCGCAGAACCGGTTATTTATTGAATTATTTGCAGTGTCCTTTATCGCACTTGCAGTTCTGGCAATCTTTGCTTTTGCCGGTATCTATGGATTATTTATTTGATAGGAAATTAGGTGAATTATAAAGTCTGTGTGAGGCACTTTTTCACAGAAGGCATATAAAATGGGAGGATTACGAAATGGTAAAATTATATAACGAAGGTGTATATCTGATCAATGGAAGTAAAATCGTAGCAGAATCAGAGGCAAGACCGGAGTGGAAGAAGGAGGAGGCAAAAAAAGGTACGATCGCCTATTCCATTCTGGAAAAACATAATACATCCGGAAATATGGAGCAGTTAAAGATTCGGTTTGATGCAATGACCAGTCATGACATTACATTTGTCGGCATTATTCAGACAGCAAAAGCATCCGGTTTAGAGCGTTTTCCGATTCCTTACGTGCTGACAAACTGTCACAATTCCCTGTGTGCGGTAGGTGGAACCATCAACGAGGATGATCATGTATTCGGACTTTCCGCAGCAAAGAAATACGGCGGTATTTTTGTTCCACCTCATGTGGCAGTCATCCATCAGTATATGCGTGAGACTATGGCAGGCTGTGGACGTATGATCCTTGGTTCCGATTCCCACACAAGATACGGCGCACTGGGAACCATGGCCATCGGAGAAGGCGGCGGAGAACTGGTAAAGCAGCTTTTGTGTGATACTTACGATGTGGCATATCCGGGGGTGATCGGTATTTATCTGGATGGAAAACCAAATCCGGGTGTGGGACCACAGGATATCGCACTGGCGATCATCGGTGCTGTATACAAAAATGGCTATGTCAAAAATAAAGTCATGGAATTTGTCGGACCTGGCATTGCATCCATGCGGACGGATTACCGAAATGGCATTGATGTCATGACCACAGAGACCACCTGTCTGTCCTCTATCTGGCAGACCGATGAGGATACGAAGCAGTTCCTGACCATGCATGGCAGACCGGAGGCTTACCGTGAGTTGACACCGGAGGACTGTGCGTACTATGATGGCATGGTTTACGTGGACCTCTCCACGGTAAAACCGATGATCGCGCTGCCGTGTCATCCAAGCAATACCTTTGAAATTGATACATTGAATGCCAACTTGGAAGATATCCTGCATGAGGCAGAAGAAAATGTAAGAAAACTTGCAGAAGGATCGGATATTTATTTCAGCCTGACTGATAAGATCAAAAATGGAAAATTGCAGGTGCAGCAGGGTGTGATTGCAGGCTGTGCAGGCGGAAACTATACAAACGTAATGGAAGCAGCGCACATTCTGAAAAATGCAAAAACAGGAAATGAAGCATTTTCCTTATCCGTATATCCTTCTTCCATGCCGGTTTATCTGGATCTGGTGAAGAAAGGTGCGATTTCTGATCTGATGGCAGCAGGCGCTATCTTGAAAACAGCATTCTGCGGACCATGTTTTGGCGCAGGAGATACACCGGCAAACAATGCATTGTCCATCCGTCATACGACCAGAAACTTCCCGAACAGAGAAGGCTCCAAACCGGGTGTGGGACAGCTTTCGGCAGTTGCATTGATGGATGCACGTTCCATTGCTGCCACAGCGGCAAACGGTGGTATTCTGACACCGGCGACAGAGTATGCGGATGATTATGTGGTTCCGGAATACGAATATGATGACAGCACTTACCAGTCACGTATTTACAACGGATTTGGAAAAGCAGAAACGCAAGAGGCACTGGTATATGGACCGAATATCAAGGATTGGCCGGAGATGAGTCCGCTGGCAGAGAATATTTTGTTAAAAGTATGTTCCAAGATCATGGATCCTGTGACCACAACGGATGAGCTGATCCCGTCCGGAGAGACTTCTTCCTACCGTTCCAATCCGTTAGGACTGGCAGAATTTGCACTGTCCCGCCGGGATCCGGAGTATGTGGGCAGATCAAAAGTCGTTGACAAAATAGAAAAAGCCCGGAGAGCCGGAGAAGATGTCATCGCGCAGGCACCGGAATTAAAGGATGTTTATGCAACAATCCATGAGATATCCGGTGATGTGGCAGATAATGAGATTGAGATCGGCAGTATGATCTACTGTGTCAGACCGGGAGATGGTTCCGCCAGAGAGCAGGCAGCAAGCTGTCAGAGAGTGCTTGGCGGACTGGCAAATATCTGTCAGGAATATGCCACAAAACGTTACCGTTCCAATGTTATGAACTGGGGTATGCTGCCGTTCCAGATGAAGGAAACACCGGAATTTGAAGTGGATGATTACATCTATATTCCAAATATCAGGGAAGCACTGGAGGGAGATATGCAGCAGATTCCGGCATGGGTGATCAATGCAAACGGTAAAAAAGAGATCCGGTTGTACATTGCAGATATGACGGAGAATGAGAAGAATATTGTCAGAGCCGGCTGCCTGATCAACTACAACCGAAACCGCAGATAAAGATATCTGTTTTTGAAAAAAGATAGATGCATGTAATCCATAAATTTTGGTAATAGCCAGATAATCTTTTGGAATTGGATTTGCAAAATTGCGCCTGCTATACTGAAATCAGAAAAACAAAGAAACGAAGCGAGTATAAATAAGAACAGGGAGGAAAAGAGAATGACAATGGCAGAGAAACAGATCAGTTACAAATCCATTTTTGGAGCATATGTAATGCGCGCACAGTATGAACTGGCATCCTGGAATCAGGAGCAGAAATCCGAAGAGAAAGAAAATCTGCAGATGATCCAGGAGACAATAGAGGATTATATCGAGCAGGCGTAATTATGATAAAAATAAGTAAAAATCGTTTCAATCCTATGTGATAAGAAGCATTTTTCCTGAAACAAGGTTGACAACCGGTAAGCGAATACTTATAATTGCATTGTTAAAAAATGTTCAAAATGCAAAAACTATGATGAAGAGAGTACGCTGACTGGGAACGTCGCAGAGAGCCGGGACGGTGGAAACCGGTATCAGTACCGTTCAGTGGAAAATCACTTCTGAGTTGCAGTTCTGAAACCTTTTATATGAGAGTAGGAGCTGACGGATTTTCCTCCGTTACAGGGAACTGGTATCCGGCGACAGGCCGCGTACTTCGAACAGGTGGTTAAAACGATTTCTAAAAGCTTTCGTCCTTTTCGGGACGGGAGCTTTTTGTTTTATAGAAGTGTGATAGCACATTTTCTTGATTAGAAGCGTTCCTGGGAGAATCATAATACTATTTAAAACATGAAATGAGGAGAACAGAATGTACGAAAAAGTTTCAACAAATCTGAATTTTGTGGATCGTGAGAAAAAGACAGAAGAATTCTGGAAAGAAAATGACATTTTCCGCAAAAGTATGGAAAACCGCAAGGAAGGCGAGACTTATACTTTCTATGACGGACCGCCAACAGCAAATGGTAAACCACATATCGGACATGTACTGACACGTGTTATCAAAGATATGATCCCGCGTTACCAGACCATGAAAGGAAAAATGGTTCCGAGAAAAGCAGGATGGGATACCCACGGACTTCCGGTTGAGCTGGAAGTAGAGAAACTGCTTGGTCTTGATGGCAAAGAGCAGATCGAGGAATACGGTCTGGATCCGTTTATTAAAAAATGTAAAGAGTCTGTATGGAAATACAAAGGTATGTGGGAAGATTTCTCCGGAACTGTTGGTTTCTGGGCTGATATGGATAACCCATACGTTACCTATGACAATAACTTTATTGAGTCCGAGTGGTGGGCACTGAAAAAAATCTGGGACAAAGGACTGTTATACAAAGGTTTCAAGATCGTTCCTTACTGCCCACGTTGTGGTACTCCACTGTCTTCCCATGAGGTAGCACAGGGATACAAAGACGTCAAAGAACGTTCCGCAGTTGTTCGTTTCAAAGTAAAAGGTGAGGATGAATATTTCCTGGCATGGACCACGACTCCGTGGACATTGCCGTCTAACGTAGCACTTTGTGTAAATCCGCTAGAGACTTATGTGAAAGTAAAAGCTGCTGACGGATATACTTATTATATGGCAGAGGCACTGTGCGACACGGTTCTTGGCAAACTTGCTGACGAAGAGGCAGGTACAAAAGCATACGAAGTACTTGAGACATACAAAGGAAAAGACCTTGAGTACAAAGAGTATGAGCCGTTATTTGACTGCGCTGTAGAGATCTGTGAGAAACAGCACAAAAAAGGTTACTACGTAACATGCGCTGATTACGTTACACTGACCGATGGTACCGGTGTGGTTCACATCGCACCTGCATTTGGTGAGGATGATGCGCAGGTAGGACGTAAGTATGACCTTCCGTTTGTTCAGTTAGTAAACGGCAAAGGTGAGATGACAAAAGAGACACCGTACGAAGGTGTATTTGTAAAAAAAGCAGATCCGATGGTATTAAAAGACCTGGAAGAAAAAGGACTGCTCTTTGACGCACCGAAATTCGAGCATAGCTACCCGCACTGCTGGAGATGTGATACTCCGCTGATCTACTATGCAAGAGAATCCTGGTTCATCAAGATGACAGCTGTCAAAGATGATCTGGTTCGCAACAACGCTACCGTAAACTGGATTCCGGAATCCATCGGAAAAGGACGTTTCGGTGACTGGCTGGAGAACATTCAGGACTGGGGAATTTCCCGTAACCGTTACTGGGGAACTCCGCTGAACGTATGGCAGTGTGAGTGCGGTCATATGGAATCCATCGGAAGCCGCGCAGAGCTGGCTGAGAAGAGTGGAGATCCAAAGGCTGCAGAAGTAGAACTTCATCGTCCGTATATCGATGCTGTAACCATCAAGTGCCCGCACTGTGGCAAAGATATGAACCGTGTACCGGAAGTTATCGACTGCTGGTTCGACTCCGGAGCAATGCCATTTGCACAGCATCATTATCCGTTTGAAAACAAAGAAGTATTTGAGCAGCAGTTCCCGGCTCAGTTCATCTCAGAGGCGGTAGACCAGACCCGTGGATGGTTCTATTCCCTGATGGCAGAGTCCACACTGTTATTCAACAAAGCACCATACGAGAATGTTATCGTTTTAGGCCATGTTCAGGATGAGAATGGACAGAAAATGAGTAAATCCAAAGGAAATGCCGTTGATCCGTTTGACGCACTGCAGAAATACGGCGCAGATGCCATCAGATGGTATTTCTACATCAACTCCGCACCGTGGCTGCCGAACCGTTTCCACGGAAAAGCAGTTATGGAAGGACAGCGTAAATTCATGGGTACTCTGTGGAATACTTACGCATTCTTCGTTCTGTATGCAAATATTGATGAGTTTGATGCAACAAAATACAAACTTGAGTATGATAAATTATCCGTTATGGATAAATGGCTGCTCTCCAAACTGAACTCTACCGTAAAAGCAGTAGATGACAACCTTGGAAACTACAGAATCCCGGAAGCTGCAAGAGCACTGCAGGATTTCGTAGATGATATGAGTAACTGGTATGTAAGAAGAAGCCGTGAGCGTTTCTGGGCCAAAGGCATGGAGCAGGATAAGATCAATGCGTATATGACATTGTATACCGCACTGGTAACCATCTGTAAAACCGCAGCTCCGATGATCCCATTCATGACAGAAGATATTTACCAGAACCTGGTAAGAAGCATTGACAAAGATGCTCCGGAAAGTATCCATCTGTGTGACTTCCCGGTAGTTGATGAGGCCATGATCAATCCGGAACTTGAGAAAAATATGGAAGAGGTACTGAAGATCGTTGTACTTGGCCGTGCAGCAAGAAACAGTGCAAATATCAAAAACAGACAGCCGATCGGCGATATGTATGTAAAAGCACCGTTTGAAATACCGGAATTCTTCGTTGAGATCATCGAGGATGAGCTGAATATCAAGAAAGTAAGCTTCATCGAGGATGTCAGCGCATATACAAATTACAGCTTCAAACCACAGCTTCGTACCGTTGGACCGAAATACGGTAAATTCCTTGGCAAGATCAAAGCCACTCTGGAAAACATCGACGGCCACGCAGCAATGGCACAGCTGAAAAAAGAAGGTTCTATCACTTTATCTGAAGTGGACGAGAGCATCGTTCTGACAGAAGAAGACTTACTGATCTCTGTAGCACAGACAGAAGGATTTGCTACTGAGACAGGAAATGACATCACTGTTGTACTGAATACCAAATTAACACCGGAACTGATTGAGGAAGGCTTTGTCCGTGAGATCATCAGTAAGGTACAGACAATGCGTAAAGAGGCAGGATTTGAAGTTATGGATAAGATCGTCCTTTCCTTCAAAGCAGAGAAAACAATCTGTGACGTATTTGCAGCACACAAAGAACAGATCCAGAGTGAAGTTCTTGCTGCAGATATCAAAGAAGGCGCATTAGAAGGCTACCAGAAAGAGTGGAATATCAACGGTCACAAAGTTGAGTTAGGAGTGGAGAAACAGTAATGAAGAATATTTTATTTGACAAAAAAGAATTCATCAAATGTGTAAAAGATAATGTAAAAACACTTTACCGTAAAACCATGGATGAGGCTTCCGAACAGGAAGTTTTCCAGGCGGTATCCTATGCGGTAAAAGATGTCATCATTGACAACTGGCTTGCTACCCAGCAGACCTTCGACAAGGAAGATCCGAAAATGGTATATTATATGTCCATGGAGTTCCTGATGGGTCGTGCCCTTGGTAACAACCTGATCAACCTGACAGCATATCAGGAAGTAAAAGAAGCATTGGATGAGATGGGATTTGACCTGAATGCCATTGAGGACCAGGAGCCGGATCCGGCACTTGGAAACGGTGGTCTGGGTCGTCTGGCTGCATGTTTCATGGAGTCTCTGGCAACTCTGGGTTACCCGGCATACGGCTGCGGTATCCGTTACCGTTACGGTATGTTCAAACAGAAAATCAAAGACGGTTATCAGGTAGAAGTACCGGATAACTGGCTGAAAAACGGCTATCCGTTTGAACTGCGCAGACCGGAGCATTCTTTTGAAGTCAAATTTGGCGGCTATGTACAGGCAGAGCCGGCTGAGAACGGACGGACTAAATTCATTCAGAAAAATTATCAGTCCGTACTGGCAGTTCCGTACGATATGCCGATCGTTGGTTACAACAACAATATGGTAAACACTCTGATGATCTGGGATGCTGAGCCGATGGAGTGTTTCGAGCTGGATTCCTTCGATAAAGGTGATTACAGAAAAGCCGTTGAGCAGGAAAACCTTGCAAGAAACCTGGTAGAGGTTCTGTATCCGAACGACAACCATATCCAGGGTAAAGAGCTGCGTCTGAAACAGCAGTACTTCTTCGTATCTGCAAGTGTACAGCGTGCGGTAGCCCGTTATAAAAAATATCATCCGGATATCCACAAACTTTATGAGAAAGTAACGATCCAGATGAACGATACACACCCGACTGTAGCTGTAGCCGAGCTGATGAGAATCCTTCTGGATGACGAAGGCCTGACATGGGATGAGGCATGGGCAATCACAACAAAGACCTGTGCATACACAAACCACACCATCATGGCAGAAGCTCTGGAGAAATGGCCGATCGAGATCTTCTCCCGTCTGCTTCCGCGTATTTATCAGATCGTTGAGGAGATCAACCGCAGATTCCTTCTGGAAGTAGAAGAGGAATATCCGGGAAATCAGTACAAAAAAGATAAAATGGCGATCATCCATGATGGTCAGGTTAAAATGGCACATCTTGCCATCGTTGCAGGTTACTCTGTAAACGGTGTTGCAAGACTGCATACTGAAATCCTGAAAAATCAGGAGTTAAAAGATTTCTACGAGTTCTTCCCGCAGAAATTCAACAACAAGACAAACGGTATCACACAGCGTCGTTTCCTGTATCACGGAAATCCGCTGCTGGCTGAGTGGGTATCCAACAAGATCGGAAACGACTGGATCACAGACTTAAGCCATATGGAAAAACTTGCTGTATACGTAGATGATCCGAAAGCACAGCAGGAATTCATGCAGATCAAATACCAGAACAAACTGCGTCTGGCAAAATACATCCAGGAGCACAATGGTATCGAAGTAGATCCGCGATCCATCTTTGATGTACAGGTAAAACGTCTGCATGAGTACAAACGTCAGCTGATGAACATTCTGCATGTAATGTATCTGTACAACAAGATCAAAGAGCATCCGGAGATGGAGTTCTACCCAAGAACATTTATCTTTGGTGCAAAAGCAGCTGCAGGTTACAAAAATGCAAAACTGACCATCAAACTGATCAACTCCGTAGCTGATGTGATCAACAATGATGCAAGCATTGACAACAAACTGAAAGTTGTATTTATCGAGGATTATAAAGTATCTAACGCTGAGTGGATTTTTGCAGCAGCAGATGTCAGCGAGCAGATTTCCACTGCAAGTAAAGAGGCATCCGGAACCGGTAACATGAAATTTATGTTAAACGGTGCTTCAACCATCGGTACTATGGACGGTGCAAACGTAGAGATGGCTGAGGAAGTTGGAAAAGAGAACATGTTTATCTTTGGTATGAGTTCTGATGAAGTTATCGCACATGAGCAGAACCGTGATTACAACCCAATGGATATCTTCAACCAGGATCAGGACATCCGTCAGGTACTGATGCAGCTCATCAACGGATTCTATTCTGGAAATGATACAGAGCTGTTCCGTGATCTGTACAACTCACTGTTAAATACACAGTGCACACAGTACGCGGATACTTACTTCTGCCTGAAAGACTTCCGTTCTTATGCAGAAGCTCAGGAGCGTGTAGAAAAAGCTTACAGAGACGAGAAAGGCTGGGCAAAACTCGTTATGCTGAATGTGGCTCATGTTGGAAAATTCTCTTCTGACAGAACCATTCAGGAGTACGTAGATGATATCTGGCATCTTGATAAAGTAAAAGTAACTGTAACAGAGCAGTAATTAAATTGGTAAACTGTCTGCCGTACACAGAGTGCCCCACCCGATATAGGGATTGGGGTATTCCGTGAAGGCAGGCAGTTTTTTTGTGCCCCTAATCAGGTATGCTTTTGCTTTTTCCCCATATAAATAGGGATCATTGCCACGTAAAATTCCCCATTCCATCAATAGCGCACAGCTTCCGGTGACAAAGGGAGCTGCCATGGATGTTCCACTTTTGGAGGTGTAACCGCCACCGGGAGCAGCAGAAATAATGTTGACGCCGGGAGCGGCCAGATCCGGTTTGATGCGGTGTTCCATGCGAGTGAAACCTCGTCCGGAAAAAGGCGCATAATTGTTGTATGCAGCATTGTAAGCGCCAACCGAAATGACTTTGGAAGCGGTGGATGGAATCGTCAGGGTGGTGTCTTCCGTTGGATACAGAAAACCGGTGCCACTGCCGATCACGGATTGTCCCGGAAGCCACAGGTCATAGGAACCATCGGTGATGCGGCGTGGATTAAGGATTAGTTCCCAGAGACCTGCATCGATATAACTTCCACGGGGAATAAAATCCAGATAAATTTCCTGACTGGTGCTGTAGGGGCTTGGTTTCCCATAATAGATCAGAAGTTCGGTCATTCCGGCGGTAAAGCGGTAGGTGCCAAGCAGCTCCTGAAACGGTCCGATGACGGTGCCGTTTGGATGTCGCAGAGAGATTTCAATTTCGTCAGAGTAGGACTTCCAGATCTGCAGATTCAGACTGGATTCATAATCGCTGACTGAAAATGGAATGGCAGCTGGGGACAATTGCCTCGAAGTAATGGTCACAGGCGTTCTGGAAATATCCGATGCAGGCGTTCCAAAAATACCGGAGACAGACGATCTGGAAGTATTAGAGAGAGATGCTCTGGAAGTATTCGTTAGAAAGGTTCCGGAAGTGTGAATCCGGGAAGCCCCTTCATTTCCGGTACCGGTGACAATACAGGATTTCCAGTAGGAAGACACGTTATCGAGGTAAGTTTCCAACAGGCTTGCACCGTCATGGGAACCATAATTGTTACCAAAACTTAAGTTGACGGCCACTGGCATCTGTAATGTAAATGCTTTTTGCAGCACATAATCCACTGCGCGCATTAATTCTGTGGTGCGGGGAAAACCATCCGGATCGGAGATGCCAAGTTTTACGATCAGAAGGGAACTTTGTGGAGCAACACCACGGTACTGACCGTCCGATGCACGTCCGTTCCCGGCGGCAATTCCGGCAACGTGTGTGCCGTGGCCGGACAGATCCCGGCTTGGGACAAGTTGGTAACGTTCCTGAGATAAGGGAACCTGCAGAGCTTCGTTGATTTCAGATTGCGTGAAAATACGGTCAAGGCTCTGATCCCAGAGTTCGATGATCCGGGTGGTGCCGTCTGTGTTGCAGAAATCCGGGTGCGCATAGTCAATGCCAGAGTCGATGATAGCGATGAGGACGCCGGAGCCGAAGAGGTTGTTTCGTTCCGGATTTGGTTGCTGAGTAGTTTGGGGTATTGCAGTATCTGATGAAGTGGAAGGAGTTATCTTTAAAGATAGAGCTGATTGTGATGGCAAGTTTGTATCGGGATGTAAAGAAGTATTTTCACTTATAGATGAGTTCGGGACAGAGCGTGAAGATACATTATATTGCGAGCTATCTATGGGAGTTGTCTGTAAGGGCGTAATACAAGAGGCTGACCGACTGGTGTTTACGGCAAAAAATAGCCGTTTTGGTTTTTCAATATATTCGATTTCCGGACGTTCTGACAAAGCATCCAGCAGATTTGCAGGGACAGTCAGAATACCATAGCCGTTCAATAATGGTCTGACTGTGATCTGCGGAAATAGTTCCAGAAGCGTGTCAAAACCACCGGAAGCTTTTACAATAACTTCCCAGCTGCGGGAGGCAGTATCATATCCGACATTCAGTTCTAAGGATTTTTCCCGTTCTTCCGGTGTGGCATCAAGAGCCAGATTCAGGAGATTTTCTAATTTTTCATTATTCATGAGAGTGTACCTCTTTCTTAAAAAATTTAGGAATATTATATTGTTATTATGATTATAAAGTGCAGATTGTGCAGTAAATAATATATTTTTACATACAGAACAAGTGTTTTACTTCTTTGCTACAATTCGTCATCTACCGGTAGGGAAGGGAGAATTTTTACTAGATTATAAATATGCTGTTCTACGTAAAATGGAAGAGATTTTGTGCTATTTGATAGAAAAAATGTTCTTTCTGTGATATGTGCAAAATGTAGAAATTGAATTTAGGTAGAGTTTACTTTGAAATCAATAGATCGATTACAAACCTTGAATTTATAGGGAATCTTCTGTTTTTCTCTTGCAAAAGTAGCAGAGCCCACTATTTTTGGATTTCAGCGTTGTTGTGTTTCTGGAAATGCAATGTTATACTGATAACAATACAGAAAGGCAGGTGCAGCACTGAGATGACAAAAACAGTCAGTATAGGAAAACAGGATTTTGCGAGTCTGAGAGAACAGAATAGTTTTTATATTGATAAAACGGATCTGATCCGGGCATGGTGGGAATCCCAGGATGATATTACACTGATCACACGTCCACGACGTTTTGGAAAAACTCTGAATATGGATATGTTGAAATGCTTTTTTTCAAATCAGTATGCTGACAGAGGAGATTTGTTTGAAGGTCTTTCTATCTGGAACGAAGAAAAATGGCGGGGATTGCAGGGCACGTATCCGGTACTTTTCTTAAGCTTTGCGGCAGTGAAAGCAGATCAGTTATCAGAGGTGAAAAAACAGATCAATATGCAGATTACACGTTTATATGAGGAACACCGCTATCTGCTGGATGGAGATTTGCTCAGTGAAAATGAAAAAGCCATGTATCGAAACGTATCGATGTATATGGAAGATGCGGAAAGTTCATTTTCTATCAATTTATTGTGCCAGTATCTGCATCGTTATTACGGGAAAAAAGTGATCGTGCTGTTGGACGAATATGATACGCCTATGCAGGAGGCTTATGCACATGGATATTGGGATGCGTTTACCTCTTTTTTGAGAAGTCTTTTTAATGCGACATTCAAATCAAATCCATATCTGGAACGTGCAGTTTTGACAGGAATCACACGGGTATCAAAGCAGTCCATTTTTTCTGATCTGAATAATCTGAATGTGATTACAACAACGTCGGATGAATATGCCACTTATTTTGGCTTCACAGAACAGGAAGTATTTCAGGCATTGGAAGAATTTGGCCTGGCAGATAAAAAAGAACTGGTGAAACAGTGGTATGACGGCTTTACATTTGGCAGTCATACGGATATTTACAATCCATGGTCAATCACAAATTATCTGGATAAAAAGAAAATCGGGGCGTACTGGGCGGCGACCAGTTCCAACACGCTGATCAATGGCCTGATTCAGCAATCGGCAACCGATATTAAAGAAAAAATGGAAACTCTTTTGCAGGAAAAAGAGATTTTGGTTACCTTTGACGAGCAGATAGTTTTTGAACAGTTACAGCAGGATAAAAATGCAATCTGGAGCCTGCTGCTTGCCAGCGGATATCTGAAAGTGCTGGAAGTGGAACAACGTGGCCTTTTGCTGGAACCGTGGTATCGTCTGAAAATTACAAATATGGAAACACTGGGAATGTTTACCGGAATGTTTAAAGGCTGGTTTTCTGCTTCAGATTGTAATTATAATGCGTTTGTTCAGGCATTGCTGCAGGGAAATCTGAAAGAGATGAATGTATATATGAATGACGTGGCACTGGTTACATTCAGCAGTTTTGATACCGGACGGCATCCATCGGGAAAGACGCAGCCAGAACGATTTTATCATGGATTTGTACTTGGATTGCTGGCAGAACTTCGGGACCGGTATGTGCTGAAATCTAATCGGGAAAGCGGATATGGCAGATATGATGTGATGCTGATTCCTCGAAATTTTGCAGAACAGGCGTATGTACTGGAATTTAAAGTGCATAATCCGGAAGAAGAGGCATCTTTACAGGAAACAGTGCAGGCGGCCTTAATGCAAATTCAGGAAAAACAGTATGATGCGGAGTTGTCTGAGCTTCATATAAAACTGGAGCAGATTCATCATTATGGCTTTGCGTTTGAAGGGAAAAAAGTGTTGATCGGGGGACGATAAAGAATGAATATAAAAATCATAGACGAAAAAGAACAATTCGCACAGTGTGAAACCTTTGAAATCACACATCTTTTATGGGGGACAAAAGCAATCCCAAAAACATATGGAAAACTTGCCTGCTGGAAAGATCATGGCTTTCTGGTAGAAATGACCTGTGAAGAAACAGATCCACTTCGGACGTATACAAAAATGAACGATCCAGTGAGTCTGGACAGCGGGATGGAGGCTTTTTTATCTCTCTGGGCAGATTGTACGCCGCTGTATATAAACGTGGAAATGAATGCAAATGGTGCTGCATTGATGCAGTATGGAACAGAACGTGGAAATCGGACATTTTTCACAGAAGAACAGATTCAGGTTTGCCAGCCGCAGGCGGTAATCGAAGAGAATTGCTGGAAAATCAGCTTCTTTTTGCCTTTAGAACTGCTGAAAGAAATCGGTGGCCCGATTCCACAGACATCCGGGACAAAAGTTGCCTGCAATTTTTACAAGGTATGTGAAGGCGGTAATGCCGAGCAGATTCATTATGCCGGCTATGCATCGGTGGATGTGCCGAAACCGGATTTTCATAGACCGGAATTCTTTGAAAATGGTCGGCTGCTGTAAATGGAACCATAGAAATTTCTTGCGAAAAAAATACTTCTATAGTAAAATGTACCTGTTCGCAATCGAGGAGATTTTCAGTAACCATGCAGGTATGTCCTGTGTGCAGTAAATCGAAAGAGGGATAAAGAATGAAAAAATTATACAAATCAGATGATAACAAAGTGTTATGTGGCGTATGTGGCGGCCTTGGAGAATTCCTTGGTATTGATCCGACCATTGTCAGACTAATCTGGGTCGTACTTGCACTTGCTGCAGGAAGCGGAATTCTGATCTATATTCTGGCAGCGATCATTATGCCGAGAAGACCATTAGATTAAGCAGAATAATCAGATTTGAAAAAGTTGTTAGTCTGAGAAAATGTTACTTATCTTCTAAAGATAGAAGATAAGTAACAAGAGTAGTTGAATTAAAAAATATGAGCAGTGAAAGGATGAAAGTCTTTTTACTGCTCTTTGCGTTTATGGAAAAACCAAGAAAAACGCTAGGATATAAAAATGAAGTCGGATATCAGGTGAATGTACATGAAATCTGATACTTGATTGTAGACTGCATAAGTTCATATATTTTTTTCAGAATCATTGCATAGTTTATAAGATCCGGCAAGATCAGAATCAGAAAAAAACAGAAAGAGAGAAACAAGATGCTGGAATTGAAAAATGTGTCTTTTGAAGTATCAGACGAGAAAGCACAAAAAGAGATTATCAGAGGAATCAATCTGAAGATTGATGACAACAAATTTGTGGTCATTACAGGACCAAACGGCGGTGGTAAATCCACCCTTGCAAAACTGATCGTTGGTATTGAGAAGCCAACCTCCGGTCAGATTTTATTTAACGGAGAAGATATTACAGAAAAAAGTATTACCGAGCGTGCAAAAATGGGAATCAGCTTTGCTTTTCAGCAGCCGGTTCGATTCAAAGGAATCCAGGTGCTGGATCTGATCCGTATGGCAGCAGGACGCAGAATGAGTGCAGCAGATGCCTGTCAGTATCTGTCCGAGGTAGGACTTTGCGCAAAGGATTACATCAACCGTGAGGTGAATGCAAGTCTTTCCGGTGGTGAGTTAAAACGTATCGAGATCGCTACCGTGCTGGCCAGAGGCACACAGCTTTCCGTATTTGATGAGCCGGAGGCTGGTATCGATCTGTGGAGCTTCCAGAACCTGATCCAGGTATTTGAGCGCATGCAGGAGAAAACAAAAGACGGTTCCATCCTGATCATTTCCCATCAGGAGCGCATTTTGAATATTGCAGATGAGATCGTAGTGATCTCTGCTGGGCAGATTGTAAACCACGGACCGAAGGAAGAAATTTTACCGCAGTTACTTGGCACATCTTCTGCAGTCAATATGTGTGACAAATTTAACAAGTAGAAATCTATATTGAGGATAATAGGCTAACACTGTTAGTTGATAAATATTTTATATATAGAAAAGAAAAAGGCGAATGGTGTTAGTTATGAAAATTAAGATGGAAAAGAAAAGCTAATAGCATTAGTTGAAATTTAGTTAGTATATAAAAAATGATCGTATTAGTTGAAATTTAGTTAGCATATAAATACCAGGAAAGAACGAGGAATAGATAGATGATGGATGAGATTCAGAAAAGACTTCTGGCTGAAGTTGCTGATCTGCACGGCGTTCCGGAAGGAGCTTACAACATCCGTGCGAATGGTCAGATGGCAGCCAGAAATACAACAGCAAATATTGATATTGTTTCCAAGACCGATGTCAGCGGTATCGACATTTACATCAAACCGGGCACGGTAAACGAGAGCGTACACATTCCGGTTGTACTCAGCCAGAGCGGCATGAAAGAAATGGTTTACAATGATTTCCATATCGGAGAGGGCAGCGACGTAGTCATCGTGGCAGGCTGCGCTATCGACAACTGCGGCGATCAGGATGCAGAGCATGACGGCATCCACCGTTTCTTTATTGAAAAAAATGCGAAAGTAAAATATGTGGAGAAACATTACGGCGCGGGCGATGGCAAAGGAAAACGTATCCTGAATCCGGGCACAGAAGTGTACATGGAAGAGGGAAGCTACATGGAGATGGAAATGGTCCAGATAAAAGGTGTGGATTCCACCGTTCGTGATACCAAGGCAGAACTGACAGCAGGTGCGAAATTAGTGGTTCGTGAGCGCTTGATGACACACGGAGACCAGAATGCGGTCAGTGGATATTCTGTCAGCCTGAACGGAGAAGGTTCCAGCGCGGATGTTATTTCCCGTTCCGTAGCAAAAGATAATTCTTATCAGAAATTTGATTCCAGAATCATCGGAAATGCACCGTGCAGCGGTCATACCGAGTGTGATGCGATCATTATGGACAAAGCGAGAATCCTTGCAATCCCGCAGCTGGAGGCAAATGATCTGGATGCAGCACTGATCCATGAGGCAGCCATCGGAAAAATTGCCGGCGAGCAGATCATCAAACTGATGACACTTGGTTTGACAGAGGAAGAAGCAGAAGAGCAGATCGTCAACGGATTCCTGAGATAAGAAGTTTATGTATTAAAATCTGTACAATAAATCAGTAATCCACTTTTTGCATAACAAAAGTGGAATACAACGGATTTTTCGTGAAATATTGTTAAAAAATATACGAGATATCAGAGCCCCGGAACAGTCGCCGGGGCTTTTTGATGCAAAATGTACATTTGACTAAGAAATTGGATGAATTTATAATAAATTTACACAAAGAGGAACAAGATCGTGATATAATACTAGTAACTGGTCAAATGGTAAAACCAAAGCGGTTGCAAACATTTGGCATGCGCGAAAAACAGGCGCCGAAATGTCGGAAACTATTAGGATAGAATTCATAGGTTTGGTTTCATAAGAAAGAATGGCGTTATAAGACGTTAGAAATGTTGGGCATCTGATTTGAAGACAGAAATGCGAAGGCATTTTTTGAATATAGGGGAAAGTATTATATCTATATCAAATGTATTTAAAATTTAGGAGGACAAGTATGAAGATTTTAGGTGTTTCACTCGGAACAAAAAACGGTAACAATGACACAATGTGTCGTGTAGCTCTGGAAGCAGCAAAAGCAAAAGGTGCAGAGATCGAATTCATCCACCTTCTTGACTGGGATATTCAGTACTGTTCAGGTTGTGTAGCCTGTTCCCGTGGCCTTGTAATGGGTAAAGGAATGATCTGCACACGCCAGGATGATTTCAAAGCTTTCTATGAGAAAGTGGTTGAGGCTGACGGAGTTCTGTTCGTAGATCCGATTTTTGAGTCTGGTGCAACTGGTTTATATCATTCTATCACAGACCGTATGGGACCGGGACATGATACAGGTATGTTGCTGATGCTTGATGGAAAACTCAAAGAGGCTGGCAAAGAGGGTCTGAACCCGAGATTATTCCAGCAGAAAGCAGTTTCTTTCGTTGGAATCGGTGGATCTGACTGGGCAGTTCGCTGCGAGACAGACCATGCTATGTTCGCTATGAGCGCTGGCTGGAAAGTAGTGAACAACGAGTTCTTCTCCTGGTGTAAAGACGTTATCATGCAGGATGACAAAGTTGAGCGTATGAAAGAGATTGGAAGCAACCTTGTAGATGCAGCTCAGCAGATCATTGATACAGATCTGAAGATTATGGGATCTGAGCCGGTATCTCTGTGGAAAGGTAAAGAAGGCGCTTGCCCGCATTGCCAGGGTAACAACTTCTACATCTATCCGGGTACAACAAACTGCGTATGTGAGCTGTGTGGTCTTGAGGGAACACTTGAGATCGTTGACGGAGCATTCAAATTCAAATATGATCCGGCTACAGAGCATCATGCACATGACATTCTTTCCGGTAAAAAATTACATGGAGAGGATATCTTTGAGAACGAAGGTCGTCTGATGAACCTTTACAAAGATCCGGAGTTCAAAAACCGTAAAGCTCATTACACAGCTGTATGTGAGCCGACACCAGCTCCATCCAAACAGAAATAATTTATCAATAATGTTTATAACAGGCGGGGACAAATGTGGTTCCCGTCTGATATAAGTTATAGAAATAAGAGAAAGAGGGTATTTAGAAATGGCAGATTTCAAATTCGAACCAATGAGAAGTCTTATCTACGTTGACTGCGTAAGTGAAGACTACAGACCAAAACTTCAGAGATGGCTTTACAAAACACATATTCCGGACAGCATCTCCCAGTTTGAGCCGTATGTAACAAAATATGCATTTTATCCGTCCTTCCCGATTCCGCCACAGGGCGACCGTTTCGGATATGCAAGAATGCAGCTTACAGAGCATCATTGGTTAGTAAGCGACCTTGATCCTCGTCTTGAGATCAAAGCGATCGCTGAGACATTCCCGATGGATGTACTTGTATGGCAGGGACAGATCCCGGCAGCAGCTCATACAGACGCTCAGATCGATTCTGACGGAGATGCAGGAAACGCAGCTCGTAAATCCAACAATGCAGAAGGAAATCCATTCATCTTCGCATTCCTTCCAATGTGGTGGGAGAAAGATCTTAAAGGAAAAGGCCGTACAATCGAAGATGGCGCAAACTATCGTTTCAATATGACCATTGGTTTCCCGGAAGGCGTAGACAAAGCAGAAGGCGAGAAATGGTTATTTGAGAAAGTTGTTCCGATCCTTCAGGCAGCTCCGGAGTGTACTCGTGTACTTGCAAGTGCAGTAAAGAAAGATATCAACGGATGTGTAATGGATTGGGTACTTGAGATCTGGTTCGAGAACCAGTCCGGATGGTACAAAGTAATGGTTGATGATATGAAAGCTCTTGAGAAACCGTCATGGGCTCAGCAGGATGCTTTCCCATTCCTGAAACCATACCACAATGTTTGCAGTGCAGCTGTAGCTGATTATACACCAAGCAATAACCTTGCAAACTATCGTGGATACATTACCATGAGATAATAGCTTCTTGGGTGGCTAAACCGTAAGGTTGTGTAGTGGCTAACCGTAAGGTTGTGTTGGACCGGAGGCTCAGAAAAGAATACCGCAGACTAAGACGGCTGCTTGTATTATTTTCTGAGCCTCCGGTCCTTTTTCAGTTACAGAGCATCGTTTCCCTAAGTTTGTGGTAGTTGATATGTAATGTGTTTATGACTGTAGTAGATGATTTTGGAATATTAAGTGAAAGACCTTAGTACAGATAATCAGATAAGGTGGCTGGTAGGTGTGTATACCGTGACATATATGTATTCGTGTGGTATACTTGAGAGCAGAGTAATTAGAAGAATAAATTTAAATAATAGAGGAGTACGATATATGAACGTAGGGATTATTACAGCCAGTGACAAGGGCGCATGCAGAGAAAGGGAAGATCTCAGCGGAGCTAAAATCGCGGAGATTATGGAGTCGCATGGTTACACGATCAGAAAAAAAGTGATCCTACCGGATGATCAGCAGAAGCTGCAGGATGAAATGATCGCCATGTGTGAGGATGATATTCAACTGATTCTGACCACAGGTGGAACCGGTTTTTCAAAAAGGGATGTGACACCGGAGGCTACGAAAGCCGTGATCGAGCGGGAAGTTCCGGGAATTCCGATGGCAATCTTACAGTATTCACTGACGATTACGGAGCGTGCGATGCTGTCGAGGGCAGCTGCGGGGATCCGTGGTGAGACGCTGATCATTAATCTGCCGGGAAGCCCGAAAGCGGTAGATGAAGCACTGAATTATATTTTGCCGTCGTTGAAGCACGGATTGGATATTTTACTTGGCAACGATGCTGAGTGTGCAAGAAAGTAACAAAAATTTAGGAGATAGTAGGATATTATGAAACTGATTAAAACGGAAGAGGCAGTCGGCCATGTGCTCTGCCATGACATTACCCAGATCATCAAAGGAGTGACCAAGGATGCTGTTTTTCGCAAGGGACATATCGTGACGGAAGAGGATATTCCGGTGCTGTTGTCTGTAGGAAAAGAGCATTTATATGTCTGGGAAAAGGACGACACAAAGTGGCACGAGGATGAAGCTGCGCAGATTTTGTATGAAATCTGTGCCGGAGAGCATATGCATCCGTCAGGAATCAAAGAAGGAAAAATTGAGCTGATCGCTGATATTGACGGCTTGCTGAAAATTAACCGGGAAGCATTGGTGGCAGTAAACAGCCTCGGTGAGATGATGATCGCCTCCAGACATGGTGATTTCCCGGTACATGCGGGAGATAAACTGGCTGGAACCAGAATTATTCCACTGATCATTGAGAAAGAAAAAATGGAGCGTGCCAGAGAGGCCGGCGGTACAGAACCGATTTTTACACTGAAGCCGTATCAGAAGAAAAAATACGGTATTGTGACAACCGGAAGTGAGGTATTCAAAGGCCGCATCAAAGATACCTTCAGCCCGGTTATCCGCGAAAAACTGGCAGAGTATCCATCAGAAGAAATCGCACAGATTTATGTGGACGATGACAAGGAACATATTTTAGAGGCAATCAAAAAACAGATTGCAGCAGGCGCAGATCTGATCATCTGTACCGGTGGTATGAGCGTGGATCCGGATGACTGTACACCGGGGGCTATTATGGCAACCGGAGCGAGAATTGTAAGTTACGGTGCGCCGGTGCTTCCGGGAGCCATGATGCTTGTTTCTTATTATACAAATGAGGCAGACGGCAGAATCATTCCGATTCTCGGACTTCCGGGATGCGTTATGTATGCAAAACGAACGATTTTTGATCTGGTGCTGCCGCGCGTGATGGCAGATGATGAGATTACGGCAGAAGATATTGCAATGCTTGGCGAGGGCGGTCTGTGCCTGAACTGTGCAGTCTGTACCTTCCCGAATTGTGGTTTTGGAAAGTAATGTTACAGTTCGCCCATCATATGTATCTAGATATCGATCATGCTTGCATGAGGAGATAGCTGGATACATAATGATGAGGGGAGCGCCTTCTTATGAGCAAAAATAGTAGCGAAGCTACGGAGAAGTCCAGAATGGACGTTTTGCGAATGGCGCGGGGGAACTGTAAGAAATTAAGGAGTGGAAAATTATGGCAGAATTAACACATATCAATGAGCAGGGCAGAGCCAAAATGGTGGACGTATCCGAAAAAGCGGATACGAAGCGCATTGGCGTTGCTTCTGGCCACATCTGTATGCAGCCGGAGACCTTTGCCCTGATTGCAGATGGAAAAATAAAAAAAGGCGATGTATTATCTGTTGCACAGGTGGCAGGTATCATGGCAGCGAAAAAAACCTGGGAGATCATTCCAATGTGCCATCCATTGCTTCTGACTGGAGTGGATATTCACTTTGAACTTCACCCGGAGGTTTCAGAGATTGAGGCAATCGCTTCCGTGCGCACCACGGGAAAAACCGGCATTGAAATGGAAGCGCTGCATGCAGTATCCGCTGCGTTGCTGACAATCTATGACATGTGCAAGGCAGTAGACCGCGGTATGGTGATCAAAGACGTATTACTTTTAGAAAAAGATGGCGGAAAATCCGGTCAATATATCAGAAATAAATAAAAAAAATAGTTGCAAAAATATTGCGACACCAATATAATACTAATATAGATGAGGTATATTATAGGCAAGTATGAGCCATACTGAAAGAGGAGGTGTTAGATATGGCAACTTCAAGTATTACTAAAAACTTTGTCGTTTCAGGTCAAAGACAGGTAGAAAAGTTCGCTAATGCTATCGAGGAGTCTTATCAGGAGTCACTTCATAGAGCACCGACACCGGATTTAAGAATTACACATTTACGAAACCCGGAAGATATTAGAAAATTTATGGCAAAAAGGAAGAAAACAAATGCTTAATGATGTGACAGCCTTTAACATTCGTGAATATTTGTCTGCCAAAGGCGATAAAGATTTCGGAGAGGATGCGTTGCGACAAATCCTTTCCGAATTTTTTTGTGATAAAAATCCGGATGTAGAGAGATTTTTAAAAGAACGATCAATTGAATTCACAAAGAAAAATCAGTCTGTAACATATTTGGTTTTTTCGAATGAGGATGCTTCATTGGTAGGGTACTTTACCTTGACAATAAAGCCAATTACGGTTAATGCAGAAAACTTTAGCAATACAATGAAGCGAAAGATAGCAAGAGTAAGTGAACTGGACGAAGAAAGTGGTACATATACATTATCAGCATATCTTATAGCGCAGTTGGGGAAAAATTATAAGGATGATGCAAATAAAAAGATTACTGGAGCACAATTATTGCAGGCAGCTATAGATACGATTAGAGAACTTCAATATATGGCTGGTGGAATGGTGATTTTTCTGGAGGCAGAAGAAAAGGAAAAATTGCTTCGGTTTTATGAAACGGAAAACGGATTTAAGCAGTTTGACGTTAGAGAAACAAATTCAAATGAAAATGAAGCACATAGATTGGTTCAATTATTGAAAATTTTATAACAATTTGAAAAAACATTATCATTAACCCTCTTGACGAAACAAGGGGGTTAAAGTATACTAACCATATGTTAAAGATATCTGAGCAAACAACTAGGATATCGAAATAGCATATAATAAGGAAACAAAGAAAATAAAAGAAATATCAGGCGGGTCGCACCGCTTTCTTTTAAGACTAACAGTTAGAAAAAACTAATAATAGATGAAGAAGGCTAACATGAGCGTAGTAATTATTGGCGGACACGAGAGAATGGAAACACAGTACAAACAGATCTGCAAGCAGTACAAATGCAAAGCAAAAGTATTTACCAAGATGAAAACTGATCTGAAAAACAAAATCGGATGTCCGGATTTGCTGATCCTCTTTACATCCACAGTATCCCATAAGATGGTACATTGTGCAGTCGCAGAAGCGGAGCGTAAAAACATCACAGTTGAGCGTTCCCACAGCAGCAGCGCAAGCGCATTAAACGGAATTTTAGAACAGTATGCATAACTTCAGAACCAAGCAGGTTTACATAGAAAAGTGTGAATCATGCTTGCATGAATGAGCATCTTTTCTTGTAAACCTATTTGGCGAGAAGCCACATCGAGATGAAGCAGAGCGAAAGCGAGATGCTTGGTTATGGAGTCGTTATTTAAGGGGAGTATATATCAGGAGGATAGGAAATGCCAACAGAAGCCGTATTAAACCGTCTTTCCAGCAGAAAGGTAACGGAAAGCCTTACAATGCAGATCATTCTGCACTGTGCACCGGTTTTAAAAAATGTAAAAATGTCGAGCATGTTCACTGTTCCGGCAGCATATATGAGGTTTGTACGGTCCCTGTTCCGGGGAACTGGAATACAGGTCAAATGCCTGTGTCAGGGTGCCGGCCGTGCTGTGGTATATGTATACCGGGAAGAAGAGGTGCAGCAGTGCCTGGCAGACCCGAAGGTAGCAATATTTTTACTGCAGTATGGATATGACAGCACACAGGTGGAAAAATGCCTGAATTATCTGAGCAGAAGGGTGTCATTATCCAGCCAGGGCATGGAAAGCTATCCGCATGAGATGGGAATCTTCCTCGGCTATCCGTTGGAGGATGTTAGAGGATTTATACAGCACGGAGGAAAAGACAGCCAGTACACCGGATATTGGAAAGTATACGGTGATGTAGATCGGGCAAAAGCAACTTTCCGTGCCTATGACAACGCAAAAGAAAGTGCCGTTGTAGAATATATGGCGGGAAAACAGATCCAGGAGATCGTCTGTTAAAAACATGTACAATGTAAACAACTATTCAGAGCCATCTCGATGCCGCTATGCGTCATCTCGATGTGGCTTCTCGCCAAATAGATTTACAGAAAAAGTATTCATTCATGCCAGCATGATTCACACTTTTTTTGTAAATCTGCATGGCTCTGAATAGTTGCAAAAAGTTAGAAACTGTAAACAGATCAGAAAACAGTGCAAACCCAGTATCTGATTTCTGTATACAGAAAAAATAAAAAGTTAAAATTAAGGAGACAAAAAAATGGCAGAAGTTAAAATCATTTATTGGAGTGGTACAGGTAACACAGCATCTATGGCACAGAGTGTTGCAGATGGTGTAACAGCAGCAGGTGCTGAGGCAAATATCATCCCGGTTGAGAGCGCAAGCGCAGCAGATATCGCAGACGTAAAAGCATTCGCACTCGGATGCCCATCCATGGGAGCAGAACAGTTAGAAGAGTCCACAATGGAGCCATTCGTTGAGGAGATTCTTGGCAGCGTATCCGGCAAAAAAATCCTGTTATTCGGATCTTACGGCTGGGGCGATGGCGAATGGATGCGCAACTGGGTTGAGCAGATGACAGGCGCAGGCGCTGAAATGATCGAAGCAGAAGGTATCATTGCAAATGAAGCTCCGGATGCAGACGCACAGGCAGCATGTGAAGCAGCAGGAAAAGCACTTGCAGCAAACGCATAATAGATAAGAAAAACAACAACTAAATCCTATAACCAAAAACCAAAAGATTAAAAATAATGTAACGTATGAACAAACGTAACTAGAATTCATTCCACCCCAAAACCCCACTTGCATTGGCAGGAGTCTGCCCGTGTGAGTGGGATTTTTTTGAAAAATAAATAGTTGACTTTTGATTAAAACTTGTATATTCTATTAATAGAAGTAGTTACTTCGTTCTAGGGACGTTTGTCAGATGGGTCCGTCATAAAAAAACTGAAGAAATTGTGAGGGGTTCGTCAGATGTACCTGTCTAAAAAAAGCTGAAGATATTTAATATGGATCTGAGTTTGGGAACCGTGAGGTTCCCATTTTTATTTACGAGGAGGATAAATGGAACCGCAGTTTTGCTTTATAAGAGAACGATATTTTCTGGAACGAGCTGAATATAAGAAAATGTTAGATACAGGAAATACTGAAAAACAGTCTAGAAGAACACATTTATGTAAGAGGATATAAAAAGGCTGTTAAGAAAGGACGACATTTTAAAGAACCATTATATAAAGAATCTTGTTTAATAAATTATATTGATGAAATTTGAGTTACTCAATTAGAAATTCTCTTGCATTTATATATAATCTGGGCTATGATTAAAAAAGATTTTTCAAATAAATTTGGAAAATAGAGTTGAGAACCTATGCAACAGGAGGAAAAAGTGATGAATTTAGAAGAATTAAAAGTAGTTGATGCAGACGTAGCAGCTGCCATCGAAGCGGAGATGGACCGTCAGAACAGCCATATCGAGCTGATCGCATCCGAGAACTGGGTAAGTGACGCAGTGATGGAAGCACAGGGAAGCATCATGACAAATAAATACGCAGAAGGATATCCGGGAAAACGTTACTACGGCGGATGCCAGTGCGTAGATATCGTAGAGAACCTCGCCATCGAGCGTGCAAAAGAATTATTTGACGCTGAGTACGTAAATGTACAGCCGCATTCCGGCGCACAGGCCAACATGGCCGTACAGTTCGCACTACTTCAGCCGGGTGATACCGTAATGGGAATGAACTTGGATCACGGCGGACATCTGACACACGGAAGCCCGGTAAACTTCTCCGGAACATATTTCCACATCGTACCTTACGGTGTAAATGACGAAGGTTTCATCGATTATGACAAAGTAGAAGAGATCGCTATGGAGTGCAAACCGAAAATGATCATCGCAGGCGCAAGTGCTTACGCAAGAACCATTGATTTTGCACGTTTCCGTGATATTGCAGATAAATGTGGCGCATATCTCATGGTAGATATGGCACACATCGCAGGACTGGTAGCAGCAGGACTTCATCCAAGCCCAATCCATTACGCAGACGTTGTTACAACCACAACTCATAAAACACTGCGTGGACCAAGAGGCGGTATGATCCTTGTTTCCAAAGAATCCATGGAGAAAAACAACTTCAACTTCAATAAAGCAGTATTCCCTGGCATTCAGGGCGGCCCGCTGATGCATGTCATCGCAGCCAAAGCCGTTTGCTTCAAAGAAGCATTACAGGATAGCTTCAAAACTTATCAGCAGGGAATCATTGATAACGCACAGGCACTTTGCAAAGGCCTGATGGATCGCGGTATCAAGATCGTATCCGGCGGCACAGACAACCATCTGATGCTGGTTGACCTGACACCGTTCGAGCTGACAGGAAAAGCCATCGAGAAACTTCTGGATGAGGCTCATATCACTGCAAATAAAAACACCATCCCGAACGATCCGAAATCTCCGTTTGTCACAAGCGGTATCCGTCTCGGAACACCGTCTGTTACATCCAGAGGCATGAACACAGAGGATATGGACCAGATCGCCGAGGCCATCTCCATCATCATCAAAGAAGGCGAGGAAGGTGTGGCAAAAGCCCGTGCCATCGTAGATGCACTGACAGAGAAATATCCGCTAAAAAATAAGATGTACCGATAAAAATACAATAGCCAGACAGATATATATAATCGAGTAGGAGGGGGATTTGAATAGTCCCCCGACCTCTCACACCACCGTGCGT
>CAVEOS010000019.1:0-42518 GCA_963617435.1 Lachnospiraceae bacterium | reverse complement strand
GAGTCGAGAACGAGCGCGATGAAACCGCCGTGAAACGAAGGTAGTGAACGTCTAGCGAGCCGAGGAAATTTTCTCCGATTTTGTTTTAAATTATTAAATTATTTAAAATTATTCATTTACTGCAGTTTCGTCAACCAGTACACTATGAACCACGAAACGTTTAGTCTCTCCCGCTTTGCTACAGGTAGACAGCGTCACAACCTTCTGGTCTTTCGTCGGATGAATCCCTGTATCTTTCATGGAGGCCGCCACCATTCGGTCGATCATCGCCTGCCAGGAATCATCCGCTCCGTATCCCACGGTATAAATATCATCATTTTCATCTACATCATAGTAAGAGAAAATCTGATACCGCAGTACTTTATCCTCAGTATAAATATTGAAATATTGATTGTTTTCATAAAATCCCTCATCATTTTTGTAACGTTTGAGATCTCCGAACATCGTCGTATTCCGCATATTATGTCCATACACGATGGAATGATAATCTGAAAAATCCGGATCATTCAGTCCTTCCAGAAAAATACAGCCCGCAATGTGATAATTTCCGTAAATATCGCTGCGCAGATATTTTTCATCATCGCCGGAATATAAAATCGGATAGCTGATATGTACATCATCATAATTATCAAAACGCAGCCACGCTTTGATATCCGGATTTTCTTTCTGAAGTGCCTCAAACTGGATTCTTGTGCCATCCTGCCAGAGCGCACCGGTCCCTCCATTTGGATTTACCACATATTTGGATTCCAGTGTCTGGAATGTTTCTTCTGATTCCTGATAATCTTTGTAAATTCCCGCAATTTTTACTAGCGCAAATATCATCACCGCCAACGCGACCAGAATAATGATCAGCGTCACCGGATGTCGTTTTTTCTTTTCTTTCTCTTTCACGTTTTTTGCTCCTTACTCCCACACATACATGGAATTACTTCTTTCCATTCAGATTTTCAGATAAAAATGTAAACCTTCTGTTATATGATTCTATTTTTCACATTTAGTATACAACTACCGGATAACCGATTTTCGCATTCTCATAAATAACCTTCATGGCACTGTAGGGTGTGTTGACACATCCATGAGAACCGCGGGTCTTGTAAATAGAACCGCCAAATTCGCTTCTCCAGGAAGCATCATGAATACCAACGTCTCCGTTAAATGGCAGCCAGAAAGATACTTCTGAATTATAATCCTGACCTTTCAGTGTATAATTCTGAATTCTGGCGTCAATGGCCCACACGCCGCCGGATGGAGTACTGTGTCCTGCTGCCACACTACCGGTTACAACCGGTGTGGATACGATACATTCTCCGTCTTTGTACATCCACATCGTCTGGGCTGAAATACTTACCTCAATATATGTATTTCCAATATCATTCGTATCACGGCAGATACCACTGTACAGGTAAACCGGCTCCACCGTTGTGGTCTCGCCTGCCAGCACCAGTTCTTTTAACTGCTCCACCGTCTTTTTCTTATTAATACACCAGCCGTAATCTCCGCCTTTCAGCGTAATAACCTGCCCACTGTGCGTCGTAAACTGTCTGCTCAGGCCAAAAGTATCATATTTCAGGCCAAGCTGATGTACATACTCTGTAATTTTGTCATCATCCAGAGAATAAGAATAATCATCTCCGAATGTAATCCAGTCTGCAATCTCATCACTGTCTACAACCTCTTTGCGGTCGCTGAAGTCATAAGTGATCTGGGCTGTCAGCAGTTTATTGACATCATCACACTCCTGCTGCAGTTTTTCGTCATCCTTATATACGCCTGGCTTCATGTAACAATCATTTTCATCCAGTGATACTTTCTCTGCGCCTTCTTCTACCGCTTTTTTGATTGCAGCATCCGCTTTGCTCATATCCAGCTGATTTCCCTGTGTCTCTTCTACCACATGGAACTTTCCATCCCTGAACTCCAGATGCGCATCCGTTGGAGCCGTCATATTTTCTTCCTGAATACAGTTCAGGCTTTCGATCTGCTGATTCAAAGAAGCATCATCCACCACGATATCAAGATTAATCTCATCTTCTGAAGTTGCTCCCATCAAAAACCATAAAAATGCATTCTGATGGGCAAATAATTCGTCGATTTCTCCCTGATCATCATATCTCAACTGAATATCGGAAGCACTGATCTGCTCATCTCCGTCTCTTGTCTGGATGGTCAGCGTATAGGCATTCAGTTTATCTGTGATTTTTTCCTTTACAGACGCAACACTCTCATTGCGCAGTGAAATGCCGAATGCAGTTCCTTTGCTGTAGAAATGTCCGCTGTAAAAAACAGTACCTACAATATACAAAACTGCAACCACTGCAATTACAATGCCAATGATCATCCGAAGCCTTTTCTGACTGCTTCTCTGTCTTTTTAATTCCTGTCTTAATTTTGTCTTTTGCACAATTACTACTTCCTTTGTATTTTCTTTCTGCTTACGCGTCACTTTTTCGCCAGTTATCTCATATTGTAACGCATTTTTATTTTTCATCAACCTTTCCTTGAAAAATTAATAAAATTGTAAAATATTACTGTTTTCTCTTTTCGTTCATTTTCCGTCCGGTCATTGCTATTCGTACCTTGTGATTTCTTTCTTTAACTGCCGCATGATCTTCTTCTCCAGACGGGAAATATAGGACTGGGAAATTCCCATCTGATCCGCCACTTCCTTCTGTGTATACTCTTTGCCACCTGGTCCAAGACCGTAGCGCAGTTCAATGATATTCCGTTCTCTCGCGGACAGCTTCGCTATTGCACGCTTTAAAAGTTTTTTCTCAACTTCCAGCTCCATATCTTTATATATAATGTCCTCCTCCGTGCCAAGAATGTCGGAAAGCAGGAGTTCATTACCATCCCAGTCCACATTCAGCGGTTCATCAAAAGACACTTCCATTTTCATTTTACTTGTTCTTCTCAGATACATCAGAATCTCATTTTCAATACAGCGAGAGGCATAGGTAGCCAGCTTGATATTTTTTCCCGGATTGTACGTATTAATAGATTTGATCAGTCCGATCGTCCCGATGGAAATCAGATCTTCCACACCAATTCCCGTATTGTCAAATTTTTTCGCTATGTATACAACCAGGCGCAGATTGTGCTCGATCAGCCGTTTGCGGGCCTCCTCGCCACCTTCCGTACCAAGCTGCATAATGCAGTCATTCTCATCATCATGCTCTAAAGGCGCCGGAAGCACGTCCGTTCCTCCGATATAATGCACATCATTTGATTTCAAAAAAAGAAGATTTTGTAACGTCGGAATCAGTTTTAACTGAAATTTTCCCGGCACAGACACTTTCAAATACATACTCAGATACCCTTTACCCTTTCTATTATTTCCTGCTTTTGTACCTTAAAAATACGCTGCGTTCAGTAAAAGCTGCACCTTTGGCCGCTGCATCACTTCTCCCCTGTGCAGTCCAACTTCCGGATGCATGATCTGCCTGACAGTCCCCCTATGATAAATCGTCATACGATCCAATGTCATTACTTCCAGCGTTCCATTGTTTTCATGGATCGTCCGATAACCAATGTGATGTGTTTCCAACGCCTGCCTTTCTGCCTGCAAGGATGTCAGAATTTCCTGTTGCAGGATTGATACCGGCATTCCGTTTTCCGGATCCCGCAGCAGATTTCCACTGTCACAATATGCTTTTACCGTTATTTTCTGCTCCTGTAACCACAATTCCACCTGGCAGATTCCTCCGGTTACTCTTCTGCGGATCAGGTAAATGACAAACATCACAACCGCCAGTATCCCGGAAAACAAAATCTGTACCGTGCTGCTTCCAAAGTACACTGCCACGCTGTTCTGTACCCCGCCCATCACAAAAATAACCAGATACACCGTCAGAAGTGCCCGCAGATAACCAACACGATCTTTGCCCCCAAATACCAGCAACGTCATCAGCAGGTGAACAGCTCCATGCAGCAAAATACTGCTCCACAGCATATTCATATGTAACAGAAAAAAAATGGATAACAACACATCAAGTGCACATGCCAGAATGCAGCGGCCAATGCGGATCTGACGATTCAGTATCACTCCCGCCGCCAGCATGGCACTGACATCCAGCAATATATTTGTCAGGAAAAATATATCCACATACCATTCATAAATCACCTTTCACCTCCCTGCCTCTTAAGTATATAAAAAGCCCCGCGCATTTCTTGTCGAAATCGCGGAGCTTTTTTAGAAATATATCCCTAAATCCGTATATTTTTATCTTTTTGTGTTTTTCAGGAATTCCGGAATTTTGATGTCACGTGGTGCAACAGTCGGAGTCGGTTTCTGCGGACGCTGGATACCACTGAAGTTCTGCGCCGGTGTCACTGGCTGAACCGGTTTTACCGGTGTGCCTGTTGTGCGGGCCATGTTCAGTGTATTTCCACCGTTGAATTTCATACCCGGTAAGATGCTCTGAGCCGATGCTGCCTCTGTCTCAAGACCAGTAGCAATAACTGTAATCGTTGCTGCATCCGGAATAGACTCATCGTATTTTGCACCAAAGATGATGTTTGCGTCATCTCCTGCAAGCTCCTGTACATAGCTTGCTGCATCGTTTGCATCCATAAGGGAGATATCACCGGAAATATTGATGATAACGTGGGATGCACCATTGATGGTTGTCTCAAGCAGCGGACTGGCAACAGCCATTTTAACTGCTTCGATGGCTTTGTCGTCACCGGTAGCTGCACCGATACCGATATGAGCCAGACCTTTGTCTTTCATGACGGTCTGTACATCTGCGAAATCTAGGTTAATCAGAGCCGGTACATTGATCAGGTCTGTGATTCCCTGTACGGCCTGCTGTAATACTTCATCTGCTTTCTTTAACGCATCCGGCATGGTTGTTCTTCTGTCAACGATCTCCAGAAGTTTGTCATTCGGGATAACGATCAGAGTATCTACGCTCTCTTTTAGATTCTCAATTCCATGAATCGCATTTGTCATACGTGTTTTTGCTTCAAATTTAAACGGTTTTGTAACAACACCTACAGTAAGGATTCCCATATCCTTTGCGATCTTTGCTACAACAGGAGCAGCACCTGTTCCTGTTCCACCACCCATACCGCATGTTACAAATACCATATCAGCGCCTTCGATGGCCGCTGTCAGTTCTTCTGCACTCTCTTCTGCAGCTTTCTGTCCGATCTCAGGCTGAGCTCCTGCGCCAAGTCCTTTAGTCAGTTTCTCACCAATCTGGATCAGTGTCGGCGCCTTACATAAAGTAAGTGCCTGCTTGTCCGTATTGATTCCGATGAATTCAACACCGCCAATCTTCTCATCTATCATTCGGTTTACGGCATTGTTTCCAGCGCCGCCCACTCCGATTACAATTATTTTTGCGCTGGACTCAGCCCCTATTGACATGATTTCAACCACGATAATCCTCCTTTTATCCCTGAAACGGAATATGTTCTATTATATTTCATAACATTTTTACCACAATATTTGCTATATCTTTTATAATATCGTTTTTTCTGGAAATAATCAACTGTTAAATCCAGATAAATCCGATTTTTTACTGACCGTCTGCTGTATCCGCAGTGTTCGTATCCTGTGTATCCGTCTGATCACCGGATGTATCCTGTGAATCACCCTGACTGTCCGTTCCGTCACCAGCTGCATCTGACTGGTCACCGGTATCCTGTGCATCTTGCTGTGTATCTGTCTGGTCTTCACTGTCCTTGGTATCTGCCGTTTGTCCCGGTACCGTCTGTACATCATTCGGGAACTCGATCAGTTCACCATTGCGGAAATAAATATCCGTATTATTTTCTGACCATGTTTCCAGATGTAGCATTCCGCTTGCGCCATCTAACTGCGGTAGGATCTGATTCATGCGCAGGATCTTTTCATTCAGATCTGTGCCGGAACCGAGATTTACCTGGATCTGTCCATAATTCAGATATACATTACTGTTCTGGATCAGAATCGTCTCAGGTATCCGCTCATATTTTTTCAATAACTGCGTCACGTTCAGCAGAGTTCGCAAAAGCTTGCTGTTATCTCCGATAGACAGCTTCTTATATAATTCTGCTGTGTCCACGGAAAGACCACTGATCTTGGTAACACCTTCAATGATCTCGGAAGAAATTTCCACGACAAAACCATCTTTGTCAAAATATGCATTTTTTCCCAGAGACGGTACATAGATGTACCCGAGAATTCCTTTTTCCACGACTGTGATCTCCAGCTTCTGCGGGGATTTCAGGTGAATCTGTAGGGAATCCACAAACGGGATCTCTTCTGTCTTATTCAGTTTATTTTCAAAGTAGACATACAGTGAATTCCAGGAATATTCCTTGTCCAGTACCCAGTCCTCGATCTGTTTGTCACTGTAGATTTCATTTCCTTTTACGGTAACACTTTTTACCACAAATACTTTCCACACCAGAATTGCTCCCAGTGCGATCACAAACGCTATAATCAGAAGGGCGGTCAATATGACACGCCCGATTTTCTTTCTTCTTCTCTTTTTTCGCATACTGCTCTCTCCCGGATTTCTGCCTCTACATTACTCAACCGGATGGCTGGCATCAAATTTGATATGCCGCGATACATTCAGCACCAGTCCCATTTCCGTGAGCAGGATCGCAATGGAGGTACCTCCGTAACTAATAAATGGCAGGATAATACCTGTATTTGGCATCCAGTTTGTTACAACCATGATATTCAATACAACCTGCAGTGCGATATGTCCCATAACGCCTACAACCACCAGTGCCGAAAACAGATCCGGCGCGTTATTTGCAATGACCATGCACCGCCATAACAACAGTACAAAAAGCAGCATAACACAGACTGCACCAAACAATCCCAGTTCTTCACAGATGATCGTAAAAATAAAGTCATTCTGCGCCTCCGGAACATAACCAAGCTTCTGTACACTGGCTCCCAGACCCTTTCCGAACAGACCACCGGAACCAATTGCGTACAATCCCTGCAGTGTCTGATATGCTTTATCCGGATAATCTTCCGGGTGAAGCCATGCTTTGATACGCTCCGCACGATAGCCGGCCATATTGATGCCAACGACCAACAGTACCGCTGCAACACCACCAAGCATAATAAACTCTTTGTACTTCGGGCTGACCACAAATATCATGATCACGGCAATCCCAGCCACAATAATGGCAGTACTTAAGTTGCTGACCGCAATGATACCAGCCATAGGAATCACAATGAGCAATATCTTTATGATCGATTTCAGATTTTTCACCTGTTTTGGAATCTTACTGAGCAAAACAGCCATAAAAAGGATCACTGCAATTTTTGCAATCTCTGACGGCTGTAACTGGATCGGACCAATTTTCAGCCATCGTGTGGATCCATTCGAACTCTTACCAACAAGGATAACGGCTCCACACATCAGGAATGACAAAATATATGCCGGAAATGCCAGTTTTTTTATCCAGCTCTGCGGCACACGGCTTACCACGAACATTCCCATAAAGCCCAGTACCGCGCATCCAGCCTGACGCTTCAGATAGTGCATCGGATCGTTAAATACGTCCTGCCCCTCGTAGGCGCTGACACTGTAAAGCATGACCAGACCAAATCCCACCAGGAAAATGATGATGAAAAGCAGACTGTAATCAAAATATTTTGTTGTCCCGGCGCTTTCCCTTTTCCCTGGGGCGCTGGCAGCCCTCGTGCGGTTTCTGCGGTTACTCATGTACAATTACTCCTTTAAAGCATGAACCATTTCTTTAAACATTTTTCCACGAACCTCATAGTTCGGGAACATTCCCCAGCTTGCGCAGGCCGGTGAAAGTAATACGGCATCTCCGTTCTGGGCATTTTCATAACAGATATCCACGGCCTCCTGCAGACTGTCTGCAAACACATAATCATGGAATCCGCAGGCCTCGGCTGTCTCGGCAATTTTCTCTCTTGTCTGACCGATCAGTACCAGTTTCTTTACTTTTCCATCAAAACTGTTGATCCACTCGGTATACTCGGACTGTTTGTCATATCCGCCGCCGATGAGGCAGGTCGGACGGTCCATGGCCTGAATGCCTTTGATGGCAGCATCCGGGTTCGTACCCTTGGAATCATTGTAGAAACGAACACCACGTTTCTCTGTTACATACTCAATTCTGTGCTCTACTGCCTGGAATGTACGCAGAGCCTGGCGGATATGATCCATGGATACGCCATAATTTAATGCCATTGCTGTAGCAGCCATTGCATTTTCATGATTGTGACGTCCAAGGATATTCAGTTCATCGGTAGAAAGTACTTCTTCTTTCTGTCCGTCATGAGCATAGATGATCTTATCGCCATCCAGATAAATTCCCTCTTCCATCGTTCTGAGACTGCTGAAAAATACGATATGTGCAGATAATTCTTTTGCACGCTCTCTGAGCACTTCATCCTCATAATTTAATACACAGGTCTGCTCCGATCCCTGATTTTTCGCAATGCTGAGTTTTGCAGCTATGTAGTTTTCCATCGTATGATGACGGTTCAGATGATCCGGTGTGATATTTAAAATTGCAGACACCTTTGGACAGAACTCGTCAATAGTTTCCAGCTGAAAACTGCTGATCTCCGCAACCGTCACGGTATCATCCGTATCTTCTGCAACTACACCTGTATACGGGATTCCGATATTTCCTACTACATGCACATGTGGAAATGCTGTCTTCATGATCTCACCAAGCAGAGCTGTGGTTGTGGTCTTACCATTTGTACCGGTAATTGCAAGCACATCACCCTTTTTGCAGCGGTAAGCCAGCTCAATTTCACCCCAGATCGGCAGTCCAGCCTCTCTCAGGCGGATCACAATCGGAAGATCCACAGGTACGCCAGGGCTTAACACAACCAGAGACAGTGCTTTTTCCACCTCCTGTGGAAGTTCTCCCACATACAGTTCCGGTGTCTTTCCTGCCTCAAAGTTTTCCAGTACATGCGCTTTATCCAGTTTTTCATTTCCATCAAATAAAACGACGTTTGCTCCGGCATTTTCCAATAATTTTGCTGCCGCTACCCCACTGATACCGGTTCCGAATACCAGTACTTTTTTCCCTGTGAATTCCATTGTCACATTCCTCCAGATTGTTTTTCTCTCAAAAAAGTCTATCCTATTTCACCTATACAATACCAATATATGCAATCAGACAAAGAATTGCTGTCACGATTGAAAAAACTGCAACCACACGGGTCTCAGACCATCCACCAAGTTCAAAATGATGATGAATCGGTGCCATACGGAAAAATCTCTTTCCGCCTGTTTTCTTAAAATATACGACCTGAATCATAACGGAAATGATCTCGATCCAGTAGATCAGTCCGACGATCAGGATAAAGATTGGCATCTGCATCATATACGCAGCTGCTGCCACAAAACCACCCAGAGCCAGAGAACCGGTGTCTCCCATGAATACGCTGGCCGGATATACGTTAAACAATAAAAATCCAAGCAGAGCGCCGACAACCGCACAGGTCACCGGTGCGATACCTGCGCCTGTTCCGACTGCGATCACAGAAAAGAAGGTCGCAACCAGAATTGTTACGCTGGAAGCTAATCCATCCAGTCCGTCCGTAAAGTTTACACCGTTTACCGTACCAATCACTGCAAAAAACAGAATCGGAACCGCAAGCCAGCCAAGCTCCAGATAATGTCCTTTGCTGAACGGGATCAGCATGGACAGTGATACGTCACTTTTTACAAGATATACTGCAAATACAGCTGTCACAACGATCTCACAGAGCATTTTCTGCCATGCAAGCAGTCCGTCGGATCTGCGCAGTACCACTTTCAGATAGTCATCTAAGAATCCGATGATTCCAAATCCGACTGTCACAAACAGTACCGGAATGATTTTCGGATATCCCTTTACATAAAACAGGGAAGTGATCACTACTGCGATGAGGATCATGATACCACCCATAGTCGGAGTACCGTTTTTCTTCTGATGGGACTCAAGTTCCTCCCTCTCTGTATTTCCAATTTTCAATTTCCGTAAAAACGGAATCACGACCGGTCCTAACACTGCTGTAATTGCAAAAGCCAGCAGTACCGGAATAATTACCTGATATGTCATTTTCACACCTCTTCTTACTTCGACATCTCCCAATGTCGATTGTATGTTTTTTACAGTCTAAGTAGTATCATACGTCTTTTCTATTTGTTTGGCAACTCTGAATATCTGCCAATTTTCACTCCTGTGCGGCATCCTCTGTCAGCACATTTTCCATCTTTTCTATTCCAAGATACGGAAGTGCATTCTCAAAAATCTCTTTCATCATCGGTGCCGCCACTGTTCCACCATAATAAATGCCCTGCGGATCATCGATCACGATCAGGCCGATCACCTGCGGATCATCCGCCGGTGCAAAACCGAGGAAGGAAGCAATGTATTTGTGCTCACTTCTCGGAAGCGTCTGTGACGTTGCCGTCTTTCCTGCAATGGAAAATCCTTCCACTGCCGCTTTTTTTCCGGTCCCCTCTGAAACCACCTTCTCTAAAAGAGAACAAAGCGTTTCAGACGTCCCTTCACTCACCATCCCCTCTGTTGTATCATAGTTAAAGGTATGAATCGTCTCTCCTTCTGTATTCTGTACCGACACCCCAAAGTGCGGTACCACCCGGGTTCCGCCGTTGATCAGAGACGATACCGTGGTGATCAGCTGGATCGGAGTGATCTGAAAGGACTGTCCAAAGGAGATTGTTGCCAATTCCACCTGTCCTATCTTGTCTTTTTTATGCATAATCGTTGCTGCCTCGCCCGGAAGATCGATCCCAGTTTTGCCAAGCAGTCCGAACTGCTCAAAATAATGATAAAAATTGTCTGCGCCAAGCCGCAGCCCCAGTTCGATAAATACCGGGTTACAGGAATTCATGATTCCCTGGGTAAAGGTCTCCGCTCCGTGTCCCGTGGTTTTATGGCATCTGATCCTGCGGTCCTCCACAATTTTATATCCAGGACAGTAAAAAGAATCATCCACTGTCACCACATGCTGTTCTAATGCTGCAGCCGTGGTAATGATCTTGAAGGTAGATCCCGGTTCATAAGTATCATTGATACAGGCATTTCTCCACATCCGGTTCAGAATCTCCTGCTTTTCTTCCTCCGAAACGGCTGTTTCCATATTCAAAGTAAAAGGATCATTGAGATTGTACTCCGGTTCATTGACCATAGCCAGTATCTCACCATTTTGCGGATTCATCAGGATCACGGACACACCATCCGCTGATTTTTCCTGCATCACCTTCTGAGCTGCCTGCTCACAGTAGTTCTGAAGATTGTAATCCAGGCTGATGGTCAGCTGATTGCCTGCTACAGGCTCTATCCTGCGTTCTCCCTCTGTCTCCAGTTCTTCGCCAAAAGCATTGGTCTGCGTCAGGATCTTTCCATCTGTTCCCGCCAGCCATTCCTCATATTTTACTTCCAGGCCGACAATCCCCTGATTATCTCCGCCGGTAAAACCTATGACTTTGGAAGCCAGCGTATCATAAGGATAATATCTGCAGTAATCCGCATCTACTTTTACACCATCCAGATGATAGGACAAGATTGCATTCCCTGTCTCTTTCGGCACATTAGAACGGACTCTTTCTATGGAACTGACCTTTTCCACACGCTTTCGCACGGTTTCCTCCGGCAGTTCCAGTTCCTTACATAGTACCCGGATTACCTGTTCCGGATCCGTCAGCTGACTGTGAATCACGGATATGGTACAGACAGACTGATTATCTGCCAGCACGATACCGTTACGGTCTGTGATTGTTCCCCGGGCCGCCTTGATGCTGCGCTCCCGTTCGTGCAGATTCTGCGCTTTTTCCTCATAATACTCCGATTGAAATACCATAAGATAGATCAGCCGTCCAAACTGTGCACACATTGCGGTCACAATGATCAGCATCAGTGCCACGATCTTCTTTTTCTGAAATGTCTTCAAATGCTGCATAAAAAGCCTCAGAACATCCCTTTATTATATGGTATTCCTGATATCAGCTCCTTATGCCCGGCAAATACCTTACTGTCCGCTGGTACCGTCCTCTGTACTCTGCGGTGCCTGTGTCGGAACATCACTGTCCATAGATTCGGTAGTTACTTCCACCTGTGTACCTTCGCCGGTAATTCCAACACCTTCATTTACACCTGTCTTTTCCTCATCCGGGTAAATTCCCATGTACGGAAGTGCCTCTTTTAAAATTTCTCTGGCAATACTCTGTGCATAATAGCTGTGCGCCTGATCGGCTGAGTTTGCCTCATCTACTACTACATATATCGCAACCTGCGGATTATCTGCAGGTACCGATCCAATAAAGGATACCAGATATTTTCTGGCAGAACGCGGTAGTTTCTGTGCCGTACCGGTTTTTCCAGCCATGGAATAACCGTCTACTTTTGCTTTCTTACCGGAGCCATTCACAACTACGCCCTGCAAATACTGACGGATTGTTGCTGAAGTTTCTTCTGAAACAGTCTCTCGAACTAGTGTCGGTTCAATATTCTGTACGGTATTTCCATTGGAATCCTCAATCTTGCATACCATATGCGGCTGATAATATTTACCTCCGTTGATCAGGGAACAGTAACCCGCGATCATCTGGATCATCGTTACGTTATAACTCTGTCCAAAAGAGTTTGTCGCAAGGTTGATGGTGCTCAGCTGATCCTCCGGATAGATCAGAGAATCGGTTCTGGCCTCCCCCGGCAGATCAATGTTTGTCTTTAATCCAAAATTGAAGATCTGCTGATACCGGCTGAAATTAGCCGGTCCAATCAGATAGGACATCTGCATTAATGCATCGTTGCAGGAATTCTCCAGTGCCTGCTGAACCGTCTCCATGCCATGTCCGGCCTTTTTGATACAGCTGATATGGTGGTTTGCAATGGTCTCACCACCATCACAGTAAAACGTCTCATTTCCTGTCAAAGTACCACTTTCAAGTCCTGCCGCAACCGTAAATGGTTTTGCGGTAGATCCCGGCTCATAGGTAGATGACACGCAGAAATTGTTCCACACCTGATTCAATAACGCCAGATGATGGATCTGTTCTAACTGTTCTTCGCTGTAATGCTCATTCAGAGCTGCACTCCACTGATCATCTGTCATGGCATTGATCTCGTCCAGGCTGTAATACTTTTTCAGTTCCACACGCTCTGCCTGTTTGATGATCGTTGCACGTTCCTCATCGGTAAAATACTTATCGGTATCAGCATCCCATGGATTCTGAAGGCTGAAGGTACGGTTTGTGGCCATAGCCAGCACTTCCCCACTGTTTGGATCCATCATAATGACACCAATGTTTTTGGCACCCTCATGAGAAGAATCCTTCATGGCATTGTTGAATTCCGCAATCTTACTCTCCACAATGGACTGCAGGTTCGCATCAATGGTAGATACCACGTTATTACCGTCTGTGGCATCTTTGACCTTGATCTCATAATTAGAATCTGAATTTACATATCCATATTCTTTCCCGTCAATGCCATTTAATGTACTGTTATAATAATCCTCCAGGCCACCGATTCCCTCATTACCGGATGTGGTAAATCCGAGAATGGAGCAGGCCAGAGAATCATACGGATAATTTCTGACATATTCTTTTTCAAACCATACGCCTTTGATATTTTTGCCATTTTTTGGGTCATTCTGTAACGATTCAAACTGAGCAATCTCATCATATGGCAGCTTTTGGGCAAGAACATAATACCTTTTCTTCGGATTTTCACTGACATATGTACGCAGTTCCCCAGTATCCAGACCAAAACACTGATTCAACGCGGACAATGTCGGTTCCAGATAATCTTCCCTGGATGTCAGAACACTGCAATCTAAAATGACATTGTAAACGTCTGTACTCGTCGCAAGAACGGTTCCCTTTCTATCTACAATGTCACCTCTGCGGAATGGTATGGTCTTACTGCTGTATTCCTGCTGGTTCAGCACGATTTTTGCATACTTGTCACCGCTTTCTAATTCAATATACGCTAAACGTCCCACCAGGCAGATGAGAACACCTGCAATGGCAATAAAGATGATCAGCATCTTTGCCTTCATTCTGGTGAGAAATTTATATGTCTTTTCTTTTTTTCTTCGTCTTCTGGGTCTCATTCGCTCTCCTCCACAGGATTAATTGGATGGAATTTCCCCATACTGGTTCATATAATCGCTGTTCTCTACAGAATAATAACGAACCTGCTCACTCCCCGGTGTCACCATACCAAGACCTTTTGCTGCTTCACGCACCTGATCCAGATTCATGGTTGTCTCCAGTCTCTTCTCAGCAGCCACATTGTCTGCTTTCTGCTCTGCGATCTGGCTTTCGATGGATGCGATATTAGCCAGTCTCGTTGTCACATCAGACTGTAAATGAATAAATATCGCACAAACCATAAAACAGACGGCTGTAGCTGCAGCCAGAAATGCAACATAGCCGCGGTTCATCGCCATTGCTCTCTGCTGATTCTGCTTTGCCGCATTTCTTCTGATCCGCTCTCTACGTAACTCTTCCTGCGTTTTTTCTACCTGCTGTTCTCTTCTTGCAGGTGCCAGTTCACGTTGTCTGACTACATTTCCTTCTATATAAGCACTGTGTCGATATTGTCTGTCTCTACTTTCCATTTTTGTTATACACCTTCTAAATTTTATAATTATAAGTTGTCTTTATCTCCGCTCAAACACACGTAATTTTGCGCTCTTTGAACGTTTGTTGTGCTCCAGTTCTTCTTCTGACGGAAGAATCGGTTTTCGCGTAAGCGTCTTCCCCAAAGATTTTTTCCCACATACACACACCGGAAAATTCGGCGGGCAGGTACACGGATTCTCATTTCTTTTAAAATTTGTTTTGACGATGCGATCTTCCAGGGAATGGAACGTGATGATACACAGACGCCCTCCCGGTTTCAACATACGGATCATCTCATCCAGAGAATTTTCCAGTACGTCAAGTTCATGATTCAGTTCAATACGAATAGCCTGATACGTGCGTTTCGCCGGATGACCGCCGGTTGCACGAACCTTTGCCGGAATCGCCGCACGAATGATATCATTCAGCTGCCCTGTCGTCTCAATCGGCGCTTTCTCTCTGGCCTGTACGATATGTTTTGCAATATTTTTTGCAAATTTATCTTCTCCGTAATCACGGATCATACGATAAAGTTCCTGTTCACTGTATTCTGCCAGGATATCCTTCGCTGTCAGGCTCTGGCGCTGATCCATTCTCATGTCCAGCGGAGCATTTTCTTCTTTGTAAGTAAATCCTCTGACCGGTTCGTCCAGCTGATAAGAAGAAACACCCAGATCCAGCATTATGCCGTCCACCTGTTCAATGCCAATTTCCCGCAAACGCGCCGGCATTTCACAGTAATTACTGCGGATGATCGTCACTTTATCCTGAAAAGGCTCCAATCGTTTCGTCGCTGCTGCGATCGCATCTGCATCCTGATCAATTCCGATAAGCCTTCCTTTTTCTGAAATTCTGCTGCAGATCTCATAACTGTGACCTGCCCCGCCCAGCGTGCCATCCACATAGATGCCATCCGGATCAGTGATCAGATTGCTGACGGTCTCATCCAGCAATACTGATATATGCGAAAAATCCATATTTCGCCTGCCTCCTGTCAGTTCGGTTATATTCCCAGACCAAGTTCTGCCATATGTTCAGCCACTTCGTCCATATCTTCATACTCATTCTCACCCAGCCAGCGTTCCTTGCTCCAGATTTCCACACGGTTCAGGACACCGACCAGCACTGCTTCTTTTCCGATTCCTGCAAACTCGCGCAATACAGATGGAATCAGGATTCTTCCCTGCTTGTCCACTTCACAGTCAGCGGCTCCCGCAAAGAAGAAACGTGAAAACTTACGTGCATCTTTTGTGGTCAACGGTAATTCACGGAATTTATTTTCGATGTTTTCCCACTCTTCGTTCGGATATACAAAAAGGCAGCCATCCAATCCTTTGGTGACTACAAATGTCTCTCCCAGTGATTCACGGAATTTTGCCGGCACAATCAGTCTGCCCTTGGCATCTACGGTATGATTGTATTCGCCTTTAAATCCGCGTCCCATCGAAAACACCTTCCTTTCCGGTTTCTCTAAACGGTGTTTCGGTTATCAACAAAGTTATCAACGTTATCCACTTTCTACCCTTTTACACCACTTTCCACCACTTTATTTAAATAGTATAGCATTTATCATTAAAAATCAATAGGATTTTGCGTTCCAGCGCAAAAAAAATGCCCAAACAGACTCTGCTCGGACATTTTTCCCAGATTATTCCATTTTCAGTCTCCACTAGGCATTCTTTTCCTGTAAAAAACTGTTATACTTCCTGATAATATTGCTCCAGCAGCGCATCCACACGCTTGCTCTGCTCATACACCGCATCATGTTCCAATCCGTTTTGCAACACCTGTTCCTCCAGCATTCTTTTTTCCTGACGGATCATTTCCATCAGTTCCGCTTTTTTCTGCATTCCATTCCCTCCTGAATGTCTTCCTCCACGCTATGTACTCTGACATACTATATCTTTGTCCTTTTGTTCCACTCTGATGACATTTCCCACTTTTTAGGAAGCTGCACAATTCCGAAAAACTGATTTGCTTTCGGAATCATGCAACTACATTTTACTATTATTGTTCCTTAAAAGTCAAATATTAGTTATCGACAAAATTCGACACCCCTGCGCACGTTAGCCTAACGACAGCAAAAATCTGCGCACTCGGTTTCCCGAAAGGTACAGGCCTGGCTTCCGCCTCCGATACCGATACTCTCTGCACAGCATTTGCAGTCACGGTTGTGTACACAGCTGGATGCCTCGCAGTCAATGTCTACCGTGCTGCTGGCCTGACTCACAGAATTGCTTACACTGCCATCTCTTCCACGGAAACTCTCGCAGCAGGTGTCGCTTACCTTTTTTGCATTGGAACCTCCCACGGTGATATCTTCTTTTGCACAATAATGATCCTGATTATACAGGCAGCTTGTTACTGAACAGTCTAACTGTGTCATTGCAAAGTCCTCCTTTGATTTTTATACAAAGGCAGTATGTGCAGGTCATCCGGATTTATACCTGTGCTGCTGCATTTCTTGAAACATGTTTATGACTGCTCACTTTTGTAAAAAACAAATTATTTACAACAGAAAAATACCTGTGGAAAAATCACTTTCATTTCACCACAGGTATCAATATGTTTCATACAATTATATTAGAAGAAACTCCAAAATGTCTTTTAACGATTTGTCTTATTTATTTCTTCCGCAGCATTTTTTGTATTTTTTGCCGCTTCCGCATGGACACGGATCGTTCGGATATACTTTTGCTTCTTTGATGATTGTTCCGGATTTTTTCTGCTCAGTATATAACTGTTTTAATTTCTCCTCTGGGAAAATCTCTTTCCACTGTGGAAGCTCATACAGCCAGTCAGCTTTTGCTTCTACCATGTTCTTGTAAAGTTTCTCTTTGTCAAATGCAAGACTTACATGGCTATCCTCTTTCAGATCCTCAAGATCGTTCGGAGTAACAAGGCTCTCATCGATTCCGTCAAGGAAACCAACCATAGCCATAACCTCAATATCAAAACGCTCTGCCAGTTCTTTGACAGTTCCTTCTACTACCTCATCCGGATTCGAGAGAAGTTTCTCATATACGCTTTTCTCAATTGCAAAGTAACGGCTCCAGAAATTCTGAAGCTGACCTCTGTCTGCTTTTTCATTAAAGGCAATTGCCTGCCAATCCTGTAATAATCCCATTATTTTTACCACCTTTTGTTTTTTATTCATCATTGCGCTTTATCGCATGTTTTAGTATACCTCATCTACGCTATGTTTGTAAACTCTATTTTTTATGAATAAAGGTACCTTTTCTTTGAATAAAACATATTTTTCTGTCCATACTTACATTAAGACGGCAGATCATCCTGATTACCCCCATACAACTGCCGTCCGAGCCGGGATTCCGGCACAAAAGACAAGTTTTTTAACTTATCCTCCCCTATTTATGACGGGAAAGCTCTCACTTTCCTAATGGAAAGATGCCGTCACGGCTTGTATAAACTGTGGCGGCATCTCTTTTTACAATATTATCATTCAGGAATATTCTCAGTATCCTTATTACTCACCTTCTGTAATGGTGGGAAATCTTTCTTCTGATACAATTATTTTCTGTATGCAAGTGCATTCCAGCGCAGCTCGTTTTTCAGCTGACGGATGTTTGTATCTTTGTCAATATAAACAGCTTCGATACCCATTGCATCTGCCCAGTCCCCCATCTGCTCTGCAGTCAGGTCATAGGAAAATGCGGTATGATGTGCACCGCCTGCAAGGATCCAGGCTTCTGCACCTGTGATCAGGTTTGGCTGCGGTGTCCAGAATGCGGTAGCAACCGGAAGCTTCGGCATCGGTTTCTCTGTCTTTTTGCACTCTACATCGTTGATGATCAGGCGGAAACGGCCACCAAGGTCAATCAGGGAAGTTGCGATAGCCGGACCTGTCTTTGCGGTAAATACCAGACGGGCCGGATCTTCTCTGTCACCCATGGACAGCGGCTGCTCTTTGATGCTGATCGGACCGTCTGCGATACTTGGGCAAACCTCCAGCATATGAGCTTCCAGAACACCTTCTTTTCCCGGAACCAGATTGTAAGTATAATCCTCCATAAAGGAAGTTCCTTTTGCATCTTTCATGCCCTGAGTCATGATCTTCATAACACGTACCATGGCAGCTGTCTTCCAGTCACCCTCGCCACCGAAGCCATATCCTTTTTCCATCAGACGCTGGATGGCCAGTCCCGGAAGCTGCTGCAATGCGCCCAGATCTCCGAAGTGAGTAACGATGGCCTGATAGTTTTTCTCCTCCAGGAAACGCTCAAATCCAATTTCGATGCCGGCCTGAACAGCCACATGTTTGCGGAATTCTTTTTCATCCCTGCCCTCTAACAGAATCTGGTATTTGCTGTAGTACTCTTCCACTAATGTATCGATATCTGTCTGGGAAACAGCGGCAACTGCCTCAGCGATCTCATTTACCGGATAAGCATCTACTTCCCATCCGAACTTGATCTGTGCTTCTACTTTATCACCCTCAGTAACAGCTACGTTTCTCATATTATCAGCAATTCTCATAACGCGGACATGGCTGCTCTCTACCACGCCAACTGCGGTACGCATCCAGGAACCAATCTTTTTCTGAACGGCTTCATCTTTCCAGTAGCCAACCACGATCTTGCGTTCCATACCAAGGCGGCTGAAAATATGGCCAAACTCACGGTCACCGTGCGCGGACTGGTTCTCGTTCATAAAATCCATGTCGATGCTGTCATACGGAATCTCACGGTTAAACTGTGTATGCAGATGAAGCAGCGGTTTTCTGTACTCCTGCAGACCGAGGATCCATGATTTTGCCGGTGAAAAAGTGTGCATCCATGTGATGACACCTGCACAGTTTTCATCATTGTTTGCCTCGTTGAAAGTCTGACGGATCAGTGCGTTTGTGATCAGGGTTGGTTTCCAGACTACTTCATATGGAAGATTTCCGGATGCATTTAATGCGTTTACAATAATTTTTGCATGTTCTGCCACATGGGCCAGGCACTCGTCTCCGTATAAATCCTGTGAACCTGTGCAAAACCAGAATTTGTAATTTTTCTGCTGAATCATAGTATAGTTTCCTCCTCATATATATCGTTTATGTTTTATAGTTTCAGAATTTTTGTTATTTTATAATGCATTTTTCATTTCCGAAATCATGGGTGTATTTTTATTGAATATCCTTACTGATTGTTCTGACCATAGTAAGCATTCGCACCATGTTTTCTGTAATAGTGCTTGTCCTGCAGTTCCTGCGGAGCCGGCTGGTTCTGTGGATTAATCATCTCACAGCGTGCAGCCATTTTTGCCACTTCTTCCAGAACCACTGCGTTGTGCACAGCCTCATGCGCATCCTTGCCCCAGGTAAACGGGCCATGGTTTTTACATAAAACTGCCGGTACTGCGATGTAATCTTTGCCGCGGCGTTCAAATTCATCCGCGATCAGCACGCCGGTATTGTGCTCATAACCTTCGTCAATCTCTTCTTTTGTCAGATTGCGCACACATGGAACCTCTCCGTAAATATAATCCGCATGAGTTGTTCCATAACATGGAATGTCACGTCCTGCCTGTGCCCAGCTTGTAGCCCAGGAAGAATGCGTATGTACGATTCCGCCAATATTTGGAAAGCGATTATAAAGAACCACATGGGTTGCGGTATCGGAAGACGGATTATAGCGTCCCTCCACCTTATTTCCATTTAAGTCTACGACCACCATATCTTCCGGTGTCAGCAGATCATATTCCACACCACTTGGTTTGATGACAAACAGCCCGGATTCCCGGTCAATTCCGCTGACATTACCCCAGGTGAATGTTACCAGTCCATACTTCGGAAGCATCATATTTGCTTCGTATACCTGTTTTTTCAACTCTTCCAGCATGAAAAATTCCTCCTGTTATTCCAATTCAAATTAACACAACTGCTCTACTGCTGCACGCTCAATGGCAAGACCTGCTTTGTAATCTTTCATAAATGTCTCAAAACCTTCCACATCGGCTGCCTCCGGCTGCATTGCGCTTCCTTCCTCTCCGTGGAAAATTCTGGCATTCAGATACTCCGGTAATGTCTCGCCGTCTGCTTTGTTCTGCATGTAAGTAGCCAGAAGTGCAATTCCCCATGCGCCGCCCTCACCGGCTGTCTCCATAACAAACACCGGCGTCTGCATTGCTGCAGCCATGATCCGCTGTCCGACACCTTTTGTCAGGAAAAATCCACCATGGCCAAGCATCTTATCAATCTGTACTTTTTCCTGCTTTACCAGAATGTCCATGCCGGTTTTCAATGCACCAAGGGATGTCATCAAATGTACTCGCATGAAGTTTGCCAGATTAAATGCACTATCCGGTCTGCGCACAAACAATGGACGTCCTTCTTCAAATCCGGTAATGCTCTCTCCGGAAAAATAGTTGTATGCCAACAGGCCGCCGCAGTCTGCGTCACCTTCCAATGCCTTGCGATACAAAGTACCATACAAAGTATCCATATCCGGTTTTACGCCAAAAGCTTCCAGCGCTTCGCCAAACAATCCAACCCATGCATTCAGATCGGATGTACAGTTATTGCAGTGTACCATCGCCACCGGTTTTCCGTCCGGTGTGGTAACCATATCGATTTCTTCATAATATTTAGAAAGGGCATGTTCCATAACAACCATGGCAAATACACTTGTTCCTGCGGATACGTTTCCGGTACGGACTGCCACACTGTTTGTCGCTGTCATACCGGTTCCTGCGTCTCCCTCCGGCGGACAAAGTGGAATTCCCGCCTGCAAGTCTCCGGCCGGATCCAAAAGTTTCGCGCCTGCCTCAGTCAGTACACCAGCCTGCTCTCCTGCCACCAGAACCTTCGGGAAAATATCTGTTAAATGATAAGATAATCCTTTTTTCTGTAACAGTTCATCAAATTTTGCCACCATTACAGCATCAAACTCATTGGTATCAGAATCAATCGGGAACATACCGGCCGCCTCACCGACACCAACTACTTTTTCTTCGGTCAGCTGCCAGTGGATATAACCTGCAAGGGTCGTCACAAAACTGATCTGGCTGACATGCGGCTCTTTATTTAAAATTGCCTGATACAGATGTGCCACGCTCCAACGCTGCGGAATGTTAAAAGCAAATGTCTCGGAAAGTTCCTTTGCTGCCTGTTCTGTCATCGTATTTCTCCAGGTACGGAACGGAACCAGCAGATGATCTTCCTGATCAAAAGCCATATAACCGTGCATCATGCCACTGAATCCCAGCGCAGCCACCTTTGTCAGTGTCTCTCCGTACTTTTTCTGAACATCCTGCTTCAGGTCAGCATAACAATCCTGCAATCCTTCTCTGATATCCTCCAGGCTGTAAGTCCAGATCTGGTTCTCCAGACGGTTCTCCCATCCATGGCTTCCCATAGCCAGTGGATTTCCCGCTTCATCGATCAAAACCGCCTTGATTCTTGTGGATCCAAACTCCATACCAAGTACCGCCTGACCATTCCGGATCAGTTCTGCAATTTTCACGTTATCCATCGTATTTCCCCCTTTGATTTATGTTTGTAAAAAATATCGAATCTTTCAAAACATCCTTGTCTATTGTACTTCTATCATAAATCATTTCCGTTGAAACCGAAAGAAATTTATTATGCATTTTCTGGACATTTATTAACATTCCATATAAAATAAAAAGAAAAATTACTTTTTCAGATCTTAGCCTTCCGGATTTGGAAACCGTCCGTTTCCCCCATCCTTCGCTATGATCTTCGGAGACATATATGCTTGCAAATTTTGAGCCAAGAAATAGCGGCGGCACCGAGCGGGTCTGGACCGGCCGCTACCGCAACCTGCACAACCTACCGCACTGGCATCTGGAAAACGAACTGATCTGTGTGGAGCAAGGTCGTGTCACGGTATCCCATAACCATCAGGAATATACCCTTACCGCCGGAGAAGCCATTTTTCTCTCCAGTGGGGAAATCCACTATATCAAAAGCGAACCGGACAGCATCACCGCCATCACCTTATTTGATGCCGCTCTGACTGCACCGCTGACCAGCCATTATCAACTCTGCTGCGCCAAACTTTCCGGTAATTATGATATTGCAGATGTCTTTTCCCGTATCCAAAGAGAGCGTACCGAGAAAAAACCTTTTTTTGAACAGCAGACCTGTGTGCTGATCACCGAATTAATGATCCGGATCTTCCGTGGAGAACACTGTATGCCTGCGGTGAGCCGCCAGGAACACTCTTCCATCGACAATTATAAAGATCTGCTGGATGAAATTGACAAAAATTACAACTATATCACATTTTCCGATGCCGCTGCATTTATGGGACTATCGGAACCGTATTTCTCAAGATTTTTCCGAAAGATCTCCGGCATGACATTTTCCAGATACCTGAATACCGTTCGTTTGGAACATGCCATCGCCATGCTGCTGGAAAATCCGCGTAAACATTCGGTAACAGAAATCGCATCCCTCTGCGGATTCGAAACTATCCGACATTTTAACCGGGTTTTCCGTGATATTACAGGAATGTCACCGCGGGAGCTTCCCGCCAATTACGTTCCGGATTTCAAGCCAATCTGTCGAATCGCGGATGCATTTGATCCGACACTGCAAAGTTCGGAACTCTTGACGGAACCAGATACACAGGAGTAAGATAAAAGAACAAACAGAAATGGAGAATTTATTTATATGAAAAAATTAAAACAGATTACTGCGCTCATCGGTGTTATCGCACTGGCTGGATTATATGTGTCTACACTGGTGCTGGCGCTGATTGGCAGCACGGAGGCGATCAACCTGTTAAAGGCTGCCGTGTATGCAACGATCGTGCTGCCGGTACTACTCTGGGCGTATTCCTTCATCTACCGTATGATGAAAGGGAAACAGAATGATTCTGGGGACGATGATACCTCAGGGAAAACCGACTAAACGGAAGATTTTTTTTAATTTTATTGTGTGATTCAAAAACGGTAGGTTATGAAAAAGGACTCTGCGATTTTGTCTCGCCCGCTAACAATCGCTGATCGAGAAAAAATAGCCAGAGTCCTTTCTTCTACGTTATGAACCAATTTTTCGTCACACTATTATATACCTATTCTATATCCGTCATTTCATAACCAATCCCTCTTAGACATATAAAATAAAAGCATATCATAGTGTAAATAGCGAAATCGAAGAATCCTTCTGCAACAAGCGATTCAGTAAGTGACTGAGTTTTGCGAATTTTGCGCGAGCGAGAGACGACCAGCTTTTATCGGAGTTGGAAGTGAGCGCGATAAAACTGAAGCAAAACGAGGGTAACGAACGGCTAGCGTTTGCAGAAGGATCCTTCAATTTCGCTTTTAGATTTAATCATCCTTTTCACAACCTACCGTTTTTGGATCACATTATTATTCCGTTGTAGCCGAAGTGTCCGAAGACGTATCATCCGTTTCGTCGACTTTGAGATCATCGACACCTTTATTCAGCGTGGTATTTACATAACTGCTGGCAACCAGATATACATTCTCATCACCGCTGATCTGCACATAGGTACCGCCAACAATCGCATTTGTACTTCCGAATGTCACCGTTTTTTCACTTCCATCCGAGAAATTCAGTGTTACCTGCTGTGTCGACTGATCAATGCCGTACTCGGATACATCCTCAGGGTTTTCCACGGTACTGTCCGCAGTCATACTGCCAAGAGAGGACAGCATCGTTTTCATTTTATCCGCATCAATTTCTGCTGTTTCATCTGTACTGCATTTCCAGTCATCTCCGTCTTTTGTAAAGCTCAGAACAGTTCCTTCGTACTCATAAGAAATTCCAGTCACATCATCTGATGCAAACTGCAGTGCATAGACTTTCTCGTCTTCTTCCTGCTGTGCTGCTTTCTGATCCTGTTTTTTCTGATATCCTTTCATACCCGCAGACGCAGCTACAATTGCCACCAATGCAATCACTAAAATAATCCATTGTTTTTTTCTCATACACAAATTCCTTTCAAAACAGTTTTATTATGCCCGGCGTCTGCGATACCAGATCACGATGCCGATCACGATGAGTACTATCGGAAGTACCATGACAAGTAATGTCTCACTCATGATCGCAACCGACTGGTTTACAGACAATGTAGAATAAGTATACTGTTTTGCATCAATGGATACTACAGAATCACTTCCCGCAAAACCACTTGTAATTCCTTTAAACAGCGCCAGGTTCTGTCCAGATACCATAGAATCCGCATCACTTGTAAAGGCCAATGCAGAACCTACAATCGTAATATCTGCTCCTGTCTCGCTGTCCGTCACATTTGCTGCAATGGTAAAGCTTCCGGTCTGATCTCCGCTTTCTTTCTCAAAAGTTTTAATGTTTGCGATATCTGTCTTTACATAAGCGCTGTCAGAAGTTGTCAGCAGATCCGTCCAGGTAATCGTATCCGGATGCGCACCTGAATTGCTTATGGCCTGTGCATACGGCATAAAGACATAATTTTCTACTTTCGAAGTCTGGGTAGCGCTTGCCACATCCGGAAGCAGATAGAACGGATACTGATAATAATGAGAATGATCGGAATCCATTACCAGTCCATCTGTCACACTAATATCATAAGTTGCAAGGATACTGTCAAAATTCGGTGTCTCAGCAGTCTTGCTGTAAGAAGTTGTGATCACTGCCTTTCCGCCGCCAGCCAGATAATTACTTACTTTTGCTGCGTCATCCGCTGAGAAATCAGAAGTTGGTCCGTTAATAATGATAGCTGCTGCATCCTCCGGGATTGCATCTTCCTGCAGAAGAGTTACTTCTTCTACGGAAATATTCATTTTCTCCAGTGCAGACTTAAAGCTTTCATCCAGAGAAGTCTCTCCGTGACCGGTGATCGCATATACCTTTGGCATATCATCGCTGGTTACATAACTGATGGCACTGGTCAGCTGACCTTCTCCATCGTATGCCGATTTTGTCTGTGTGTAAGTAGAATAATCTACGGAATATTCATACAGATCACTTGTATCAACTACTTTTGAATTATCACCACTCACGACAATAATACTTCCATCTGATGGTGCCGTATCTGTATAGCTTGCATAAAAGTTCGGTGAAACGGCCGGATCCACGTACTCAACTTTAATATGAGAAGATTCATCCGCATAATTTTCCAGTGTACGTACTACGGTATCATCCGCACTCTTTTCACTGGACAGCACATATAACGTTACATCCTGTTTTAATTTTTTCACCAGATTTACACTGTCATCTGTCAGTGTATACAAATTCTGTGTGGTCAGATCCACGTTTTTCACTTTTTCCGGAAGCTGATTTGCAAACACATTCACAGCCACAGTGATTGCAATTCCGATCACAACAAAACTGGAGTTAAACACGCCTCGTCTGATCTTTTTGGAACTTACGGTCCAACGATGTTTCTGCACTACCTGACAGGTCAAGAACAGGAACAATACTGTTCCACTGACATAATAAACAATTCCGGTCATATCCAGCATTCCGTTACTGAAATTACTCAATGCAGAGGAAGTGGACAGGCAGTTTAAAATCTTTGTCAGTGTATTTCCACTGGAAGAAATAATACTTGTAATTCCTTCCATCATGTATCCGATGAACAGCAATGCAAAAGATAATACTGCTGCAATCACCTGACTTTCTGTCAGGGAAGATACAAAGACACAAATGGAAATAGACAGGCATCCATACAACCATACACCGAGGATTGCTGCATAACTTTCCGCAATCGGGACATCGCCAAATCTGGACAAAATCGGCGGACACAGGCAGATTGCACCAATTACTATTGAAAATACGATCACCAGAGCCAAAAATTTACCAAAAATAACTTTTGGAATAGAAACCGGTGAGGTATACAGTAACTGGTCTGTCTTTGTTCTCCGGTCATCTGACATACTACGCATAGCCAGGATTGGAATGATGATCAGCAATACAAATGCCACATTATTCAGCGAGTAGGACAGATACGGTGTCCCGTAAATCAGGTTATTTGCCACAAAATATAAATTAAATACAAAGAAAAATGCTGCAAGGAAAATCCATCCAATCACAGAGGTAAAATATGCCTTCAGCTCTCTTTTTAATACTGCTATCATGCTTTATGCACCTCCTCAGATCCGGTTAATTCCAGGAATACATCTTCCAACGTCTTCATATTTGTCTTCATTTCCAGCAAAACGAGATCATTTAATGCACAATAGCGGAATACTGATGCACGGATATCTTTGCCTTCCTGCGCAACAACAGACAAATGAATTTCTTTTTCCTCAGAGTCAGCGGTTTCTATTTCAGAATCATGTAAAAGTACTTCCCGTACAATATTGCACTCTTTGACACCATCGATCTGTTTCAGACCGGCAATCTGCTCCGGAGTTCCCTCTACGATAACATCCAGCTGCTGTGCACCACTCATGCGGCTCTCCAGATGTTCCATAGAATCACTGGCCACCAGATTTCCCTTGGAAATAATAAACACATGATCACACACGGCACTGATTTCCTGTAAAATATGGGAACTTAAAATTACCGTATGATTTTCCTTTAAAGAACGGATCAGATCACGGATTTCAATGATCTGCTTCGGATCCAGTCCTACCGTCGGCTCATCCAGAATAATAATTTCCGGCATTCCCATCAACGCCTGCGCAAGTCCCACACGCTGCCGGTATCCTTTTGACAGATTTCGGATCAGACGGTCTTTCATTTCATGAAGCTTTGTCAGATCCATCACCTGCTTAATATCTGCATTTCGTGTATGTGGATCCAGTTTTTTCAGTTCTGCCACAAATTTCAGATATTCCAATACCTTCATGTCGCCATACACCGGCGGAATCTCCGGCAGATAACCGATACATTTTTTTGCTTCCTCCGGATTTTTATTAATGTCATATCCGTTGATTTTTACTTCTCCGGATGTCGCACCGATATAACCGGTAATAATATTCATCGTCGTTGATTTTCCTGCACCGTTTGGGCCGAGAAATCCATAGATATTTCCCGGTTCGAGTGTCAGATTCAGATCATTGACCGCCACATTTGTGCCGTATTTTTTTGTAAGATGACTGATTTCTATCAAAACACAATCTCCTCCGTTTTCTAAAATTACTATTCTGTATCTTATAAGGAAAATGTGTTAAATATTAGGAAAAAATGTGTCAATTATGTGTCCGTTTTCTCTTTATCTTTTTTCTTTCTTCTCCTTCCGACCACTGCCGCACAACATACGGCTCCAACTATTGCTGCTATCACTACGATTGCTGCTACAGGCATTCTCTTTTGCACTTCAGTATTCATCCCTGATTCAGATTGCTCTGCCTCTTCTTTTAATCGTTTCTCCAGATTCTGCTTCATTTTGCGCAGGCTTTTCTGATTTTTCGCCACAGACACGCCTTTGATCACTTCGCGATACTCGTTCGTACTGCCATCCTTTTTCCATGCCTGATCTGTGCAAAGAATCTCTACCTGTTGCTCTACACCCTCTGGAATAGCAAACGATACCTGTCTGTCATGTTTTTTCAAGTACTGTTCCAACGTTTCTCCGGTCAGATTTACCAGCGTCTGTCTGTTTTCTCCCAGAGCATCTGTCACAGACACCTGAAAGCTCTTTAATTTTCCACCTTCATCTGACGGTACCGCTGTCACCTGCTGTTCTTCCGTCTCATAAACATGATCCACTTCCAGCCCAGACAGTAAAACTGATGGTGCCGACTGATCCACCACCCATGACAACTGCATCTTTTTCACGTCACTGTATGCCTTTGTTCCGGTTTTATCCTGGGATTCCACCACAAGATGATATTCTCCCTCTTTGGCAAAAACCTCTTTTTTCACCACATACCGGCGCATACTCCATGCATCCTCACCGGTCACTGCTTCCGTAGTAAAATCTTTTCCTTCCTGCAGCACAGTTCCATTTAAACGCACTGCGTAATCCTCGATCAGATCAGTATTTACCTCTTGGATCTCCACATCCGATTCCACTTCATAAATATAATAACGTTCCGTCAGTTCTATGACTGTATCATCCACTTCAAATGTCGAACCTCGACGGTTGACAGAAAATTTCACTTGCTGATGCGCAATTCCATCCTCCGTTTTTATTTCATTTCTACTGTTCCCGGCATAATCTTCTGCCTGACAGGTCAGGGTATAAATTCCATCTTCAGTCAGCTCTGGTATCCGATAGTTCCAGCTTCCAGTCTCCTTTTCTTTGACCGGTAACGGAAGCAGCACTTCTTCTGTCAGATAGATTCCATCCGATGCTGTCACCACACGCTTCAGCAATAGCTGTATGGTTTCGGGATTCAAGTTACCTCCATCATCCAAAACTTGAATCATTGCATTTGAAATACTAGTTTTTCTTGCCGTATCCGCCTGTATTCCAGATAATTTTATTTCCGGTGCTGTCTGATCAATGATAATCTTTTCCGACTGATATGGTTCCATTTCATTTCCATACGGATCAGTATAAAATGCCTGGATTTCATACTCACCGTCTTTCTCCAATGACAGTATTGTCTGATACTGTGCCGTTCCAATTTGCTTCCATTCTGTCTGTACATCCTCTGCTATACCATTCCTTGTCACGGAAAAGACAAAATCTTCCAGCCTGAAATTTACCTCCGCTACATTAAATACCAAATTCACTTTTTCTGTGTAATATAAGTTTCCATTCTGTTTCTGTATCGGTGTAGGGAAATCAATCGTCAGCAATGGACTGACGGTATCAATCACCAGTGTTCCCATGCAGGTCTTTTGCAAACTATGTCCTGCCAGATCAGTGTATTTTAATTCCATTTCGTATTGTCCGTCCTCATACAAAGGCACCGTTGCATGCCACAAATCCTTATCTTGCTTGTCACGCGTCCAATCACTCCATTTTTTTAACGAAGAAGTTGGTGCTTCTGTCCAATCACTCTCCTGTTCATAATCTTCCAGCTCCCTTTTCTTTATCAAAACCTTCCATTCCACTTCCGCTGGGTGAAAATTTGCATCACGGATAGAAAGTTCCACCAACTGCATTCCCTCCATCCGTGTATCCCCTGATACCGACTTTTTCCCGTGCCATGACAAATTGGCCTCTGGCGGTGTACGATCAACTGTCACTGTCGCAGATTTCCCAATCAATTTCACTTTTTCCGTATCTGATTCACTTTTCTCCGTATATTTCTTATCCGCTACTGTATTAATTCTCTGCCGTTTACTTGTTTTTTCTGTTTTCGTATCTTCCTCTCCAACATTTTCATCTCTTTCCTCATTCTTTCCATCTCCTTTATCTATATCTGTTTCATCCGCTTTTATCTCCTCATCATCTTCTCCGTCCGGGTTCACCTTTTTCTCTAGCAGAATCTGATAATCACCTTCCGCAAAGAAGAATACCGAAAACACATAGGTCTGTGTCTCTTCCTGCCATTTCCATTCAGAAATTCTGCAAATAAAATCCAGTGTTTCCTCTTTTTCTACCGCAGCATGCCAGATTTCCGTTCCGTTATGAAAAATGTTTACGACAAAGTTCTTATAATCATTCTTATTTTCCTCAACATCTGTACTCTCATAATCATCATCGTCTTTATTATTAGTGCTATTTTTATCATACACACTATCTTTGACATCTGTATCATTAGTACTATTTTTATCATCTATGCTATCTTTTCCACCCGCATTATCAGTATCATCTTCATCATCTATATTATCTTTACCATCCGTATCTCCATCAACGATTTTCTCCTCCGGCAATTCCACCTGCACACTCACCGGCCCGTCATAAATCAGTCTGCTTGTCTCATCAATTTCATTTTCCGGCACATTTTCCCTCGCCCAGCTTATTTCACTGTCTGCTTTTACCACGGAAACCCGTTGACTTCCTTCGAATGCTTCATAAGAAAACAAATTTCCTGTTTCTATTTCTACTTTTTCATTCTTGGCTGCCCCATTCTCTGCCTGCACCTGTATCCCTGTTCCTACGCTGCTTACAAGCAGCAAACACGCACATAACATTCCCAATACTTTTTTCATCCATTTCCTCCTGCACTTTCAATTTTTTGAATTGTTTCCTCTATACGTTGCTGTATCTGCATTACCGTCTGCTGTATTTCCATCTGTGATTCCCCCTGCATTTCTTCTGATATTCCATCTAAAAATTGTCTGAGTTCTTCCGCAGACGCGACTTCAAGGAATACACTCACATTTGTGTCAATCAAATGATCTATTTCTGTCCACACCTGCAATCTGTCGTCCACTGTTTCCAGTTCTGACGCCTCTTTTCGCAGCATCTGTACATTTTCCCACAATGCATGTTCTTCCTCATACCGCTTTTCGACCTGCACAGTGCGCGCCCCCTGATACTGGCTGATCAACTCCAGACAATCTGCAATCCAGCAGTAACTTTTTGCCGCAGGAAATACGTTTTCTGCCTCTTTAAGCCATCTTTTTGCGTTCACATATCGGTCCTTGTCCACATTCACCTCATAAAACTGCAAAAATGAAGTTCCCACGGTATAACATACCTGCGCATAACCCTCCGGATTCGTCTCGCCAAGTCGCTGCATAACTGTCTCATCCTGTTCTTCTACGTCCTTTTCCGGCAATGTTTCTTCCAACCACAGTTGATTTAATTGTTCGGCTTCTTCTCTGGTCAATGTCAGATCAGAAATCATACTGCGAACCAACGCCAGGTAGGTCTCTGTCTGTTCCGGATATTGCATGATCAACTGGTGATAATCCTCATATGTTTCTGCCTGAGAAAGTTCCTGTTCATACATCTCCGAACGATCAAATCCCTGTTCAGAAGTCTCTGACCTAACCTTTTTGCCACCGAATATGCCCGCAATGCCTCCAAAATCTTTACTGTCCTCATTACTGTTTAACAATACTTTGTCATTCACTGCATTTTGTGCATAAAAAACGATACCTGTGCCAACGATCCCCGCACATAGTATTCCCAGCACCAGACAATAGTGCCAAGATCCATGAACTATCTTCCTGTCCCTTTTTGTCTTTCCAAGCTTTTGCAGCGCATGCGCCAGCTCTTCACAGCTCTGATAACGTCTGCGTGGATCCTTTCTGGTACATTTCTGGATAATCTGCGCAAGTCCCGGTGACAGCCTTTCTCTTCGCACACCACGCCTGCTGCCATTCTGCAGCCGCCCCATTCCGGCTCCCGGATGCTGCCCGGTGGCCAGATGATACAGAGTAGCTCCCAGACTGTAGATATCCGACCGCGCATCCGTCTCCCCGCTTCCACCAAACTGTTCCGGTGCCGCATACCCAACGGTTCCGAGACACACCGTATCTATTCCGTTTTCCCCTTTAAATTCCCTGGCCGTTCCAAAATCGATCAACGCCAGCGTTCCATCCGTTTTTTCAATGATATTTGCAGGCTTCATATCCCGATAGATCACAGCCGGTGACTGTGCATGCAGATATCCAAGCACCTCACATAGTTCCATTCCCCAACGAATCACCTGCTCTTCAGGCTGCCTTCCTTCCCGCTCTAGCCGTTCACCTAAGGACTTTCCCTCAATGTAATCCATCACAAGGAAAAAGCGGCCATTTTCTTCCACCACGTCAATAATCCCCGGTAACCCCGAATGACGCAGCTTTTTTAACATCTCTATTTCCCGCAAAAGTCCCCGCTTTGCCAGCCCCGTATCCGCCTCTGTGTCATTTCGCAGTTCCTTGATCGCCCATTTTCGGTTCACTGTTTCATTTACCGCCAAATATACCCAACTCATTCCACCGTGACCGATTTCCTGCAAAATCCGATATTTGCCACCGATCAGACTACCGCACAGCAGACAAGTATCCTCCCTGCCTTTCATCGCATCACGCCTTTCCCCTCTCAACTGTTGCCCAAGTATATACAACTGAACCCCTCATCGTCAATCTGGCAATTTGGCCAAAAATGGTCACTATACAACATGCACAATCAGCGCCATAAAATCTGCAAAACCGCATGTATTCTGGTTTTACGCAAAAAAAGGACCTCAAAAACAACTGTTTTTGAAGTCCTGCTTTTTTTTAATTTTATGCAGTTTTTTTCTTTCTCTGAAGCAGCGAAAATGCGATCAGACAGATGAGCACAGAAGTCAGAGATCCGGCCGCCGTCGCCAGTCCCATCGGAAACAGCGTATCCGGGAATAATTTTGACGTCAGATATACACCCGGCACGCGCACCAATACAATGGCGGTGATATTGTGGATAAAGGACAGCTCTGACCGTCCGCACGCACAGAAATATCCACTGAAACTGAAATGAATACCCGCAAAGATACAATCCCAGATATAACCGCGAATGTACTGTGTACCAAGCAGAATTACTGTCGCATCCGCCGTAAATAAACCAACCACTGGTGCAGCTGCAAACTGTATGATAACTGCGATGATCACACCAAAGCCAACCGTGATTCCGATGGAGTACCGCAGTGTCTTGATGGCACGTTCCGGTTTTCCTGCACCGATATTCTGCGCCCCCAGTGCTGACACGGTAGACAGCATGGAAGACGGCACAAGGAATAAGAAACTGATGATTTTTTCCACGATTCCGACTGCTGCCGCATCATTCAGGCCGCGGCGGTTTGCAATGACTGTAATAACAATAAATGCAATCTGGATCAGTCCATCCTGCAAAGCGATTGGAATACCGATGCGAAGGATCTGTCCCATTACTTTGCGTTCCGGCCGGAAATCCGTTCGGCTGACTTTCACACCGATACCACGCCGTTTGATCACGCACAGTGCAATTACCACGCTGAGTGCCTGCGCCAGTGTCGTACCAAGGGCAGCGCCTGCCGGTCCAAGATGCAGGCCGCCCATGAAAATATAGTCAAATCCAATATTTGCCGCACAGGCAATCGCAATAAAATACATCGGACTTTTGGAATCCCCAAGTCCGCGGAAAATTGAACTGATGATATTATATGCCGTAATGCATGGAATTCCGATAAAACAGATAGTCAGATAAGCTACGGTTCCTTCCACTGCCTCCTGCGGTGTTGACATCACAGCTACGATTGGACGCACAAGCAGCAGAAAAATTGCCATCATAGCAACTGCCACGATCATAAACAAAACAACCGTATTTCCGATGGTCTTTGCAGCTTTCTCCCTGTCACGTCCTCCCACTGCCTGCCCAATGACAACGGTGGTCCCCATTGCCAGACCTACGATCATAACAGTCAGCATATGCATGACCTGACTTCCCACGGAAACTGCCGTGGTACTTGCCACACCGTCAAACTGGCCGACAATAAACAGATCTGCCATACCATACAGTGTCTGCAAAAAATACGACAAAAGATACGGCAATGAAAAATACATCATATTTTTAAAAATACTTCCTGTTGTAAGATTTCGTTCCATACAATAATTCTCTCCCACTACTTGCATTATCAAACAAGAAAATTTCCTGTTAAATAAAAACACTCTGTATATCAGTAAACCTTACAATAATTACAATGTCAACCCTTTTTTCGACAAAGGAAGCTGTAAAAGCTGCCAGGCACCATCAAAAAGGAGCCGCACAGCATTACTGTACAGCTCCCGTTTGATTCCACACCTATGAACTTACGCTTTTTATCTCAGACAAAAATCCGCTCTGAATTTCTGCCTTATACCATCTGATGCTTTGATATGTATACCGGGAAAGAATCTGCTCCCTTTAATTCCGTTCCCGCGGTAATGACAGCATTTTTATCAGTAATGATATACTCTGCTTTTACATCCGGCTCAATTACCGTATCCTGCATCAGCACACAATTTTTCACAACCGCTCCTTTTCCGACTTTTACCCCACGGAAAAGAATACAGTTTTCCACTGTTCCTTCAATCAGACAGCCATCTGCAGCCATTGTATTTTTTACAACTGCGCCATCAATATAACGGGTCGGGTTGTCATCTCTCAGTTTTGTATAAATCTGTCCACCTGCGAACAGTCCTTCCAGATTTTCATCCTCCAGCAATTTCAGATTTTCCTGGAAATAACTCTTCATATCGCAGATACGGGAACAATAGCCCTCATACTTGTGTCCGTAGATCTTCATCACGCCCACTTCTTTTGCCAGAATATCACGCTCCAGATAAACATTTCCGCGGATAAACGCATCATCGATCAGGTTGATCAGATACTCGCGGTTAAAGCAGTAGATATTCATGCCAAGGTTCTGTACGCCTTTTTCTTTTGTATTGATGTGCCATTTTGTGACACGGCCATTCTCATCAAAATCAAAAGTATAATACATGTCCTTCTTTGCATTTTCTGCCTTCAGAGAACCTTCCGGAATTTCCTCTACAGTATATGCAACCGTTACATCCGCATCGTTCGCCTCATGGGTTGCAACCAGTTTTCTGAAATCAAAGTTCACGGCAATATTGGTATCTGCCATGATGACATATTTTTCTTTCTGTTTTTTCAGATAATCCAGTGTATGCTCCAGAGCTTCGATACGTCCACTGTACAGAACCATGCCTTTCTCTGCATATGGGGGCCAGATTGTCAGACCACCGTTCTTACGAACCAGATCCCACTCACGACCGGAACCGAGGTGATCCATCAGCGAATGATATTTCTCACGCACCAGTACAGACACGTTGTTGATGCCGCTGTTTACCATGCTGGACAGAACGAAATCGATCATACGGTAACGGCTTGCAAAAGGAATGGATCCCATCAGTCGCTCATTGACAAGCTCCGGGATAAGAGAATCATAGTAATTTGGGAAAATAATTCCCAGCGCGCTAATATTTGACTTTACCATTGTTCCTCACCATCCTTTACATTTTCTCGTACCATGGCATTGGAGCCGACCGTTGCGCCATCTCCCACGTAAACACCTGGTCCAATGGTGGCAACTCCTTTGTCCTCGCCATCTTTCACTACACCGACTTTTGCATTTTCACCGATCACGGCATTCTCACCGATGATACAATGCTCAACCACTGCACCGGCTTTGATCACAGTACCACCCATGACAACCGCGTCTTTAACAACAGCTCCCGGCGCTACTTTTACACCGGCAAACAGAACAGAGTGCTCTACATCACCATCGATACGACATCCGTCTGTGATCATGGAGTTTTTGATTTCCGCATGTGCGCCAATCTTATGACCGGTCATACCACTATTTCGGCTATAGATTTTCCAGTCATCATCAAACAGATCAATACCACTATTCTGCGGATCCAGAACTTCCATGTTTGCTTCCCACAGAGAAGAAATGGTTCCGACATCTTTCCAGTAACCGCTGAAGTGATATGCATACATATCTCTGCCGTCACGCAGCAGATTCGGGATAATATTGTTACCGAAATCATTTTCAGATTCCGGATCTTCCTCATCTTCGATCAGGTACTTGCGCAGTACGTCCCAGTTGAAAATATAGATACCCATGGAAGCCAGATTTGACTTCGGATTCGCCGGTTTCTCCTGGAATTCTGTAATCTTGTCATTTTCATCCGCAACCATCAGTCCGAAACGGGAAGCCTCTTCCCACGGTACTTCCATAACAGCCACGCTGAATTCTGCGCCTTTCTGCTTATGGAACTCCAGGAAATCGCTGTAATCCTGTTTGCATATCTGATCACCGGAAAGGATGATGACATATTTCGGATCATAACGCTCAATAAACGAAATGTTCTGGTAAATTGCGTTTGCGGTTCCTTTGTACCAGTCGGAACCGGATGCTTTCTGATATGGTGGTAATACATGGACACCTCCGTGTAAACGGTCAAGATCCCAAGGTTGTCCATTTCCAATGTACTCATTCAAAACAAGTGGCTGATACTGTGTCAGAATACCTACGGTATCAATACCGGAATTTATACAATTGGATAACGGAAAATCAATGATTCGATATTTTCCGCCAAATGGAACTGCAGGTTTTGCAAGTTTCTGTGTCAGCGCATATAATCGCGAACCCTGACCACCTGCAAGCAGCATAGCAATAATTTCTTTTTCCACTTCATATCCCCCTCTGAAAAAATAGTATTTCTTCCCATAATTTCCAAATGGTTAGTATGGGTATTGACTATATTATACTGCACATTCACTAATTTTTAAAGTGTATTTTGCGTTTTCCTCCATATTTTTTACAATAATTTCCAGTTATTTTTACATTTTTTCATAATTTTACACAAAGCAACAATTTTTTCCTTTTGTTTTATCTCTATGGTAAAAACAGGGTTTACATACCACCAAAAAACTTCCTGATAACAGAAAAAGGAGCAGCTGATTGTTCAGCTGCTCCTGTCTTACATTTTTATAACTATTTTTCTGCAAATCTGCTTTGCTCCGAATAGCTGCACTGTCATAGACCTAGCGATATATGATATCTTCTCTGCCTGGTCCATTGGAAACCATAGTGATTGGGAATCCAATCTGCTCCTCAATGAACTCTACGTATTTACGGCAGTTCTCCGGAAGATCTTCGTATTTTTTGATTCCACGGATATCGCATTTCCATCCCGGTAATGTCTTTAATACCGGTTTTGCTTTCTCCAGTTTTGCAGTGGTCGGGAACTCAGTTGTCACCTCACCGTCGATCTCATAACCTACGCATACCGGAATCTCATCCAGATATCCAAGTACATCCAGTACCGTAAATGCTACATCTGTAGTACCCTGCAGACGGCATCCATATTTGCTGGCGACACAGTCAAACCATCCCATACGTCTCGGTCTGCCTGTTGTAGCGCCGTACTCGCCGCCATCGCCACCGCGTCTTCTCAGCTCATCAGCCTCATCGCCAAAGATCTCGCTGACAAATGCACCTGCGCCTACTGCACTTGAGTATGCTTTGCAGACTGTAATGATCTTTTTGATCTCGTATGGCGGGATACCTGCGCCGATTGCGCCATATGCTGCCAGTGTGGAAGAAGATGTAACCATCGGATAAATTCCGTGATCCGGATCTTTTAAGGTACCAAGCTGACCCTCTAACAGGATTTCTTTTCCTTCTTTGATCGCATTCCACAGATAAGTAGATACGTCACATACATACGGCTCCACCATCTCTTTGTACTGGTGCAGCGTCTCTAATAATTCATCCGGATTCAGTAACGGTTTGTGATACAGATGCTCCAAAGTAACATTTTTTGTCTCGCAGACACGGACAACTTTCTCTTTTAAAAGCTCCTCATCAAATAATTCACTTACCTGAAAACCGATTTTTGCATATTTATCTGAGTAGAATGGTGCAATACCGGATTTTGTGGAACCGAATGATTTACCACCCAGACGCTCCTCCTCGTACTGATCGAATAACACATGATATGGCATAACCATCTGCGCACGGTCAGATACAAGAATTTTTGGCATTGGCACACCTTTTGCTACGATGTCCTGGATTTCTTTGAACAGTACCGGAATATTTAATGCGACACCATTACCGATGATGCTTGTTGTATGTCCATAAAAACATCCTGACGGAAGTGTGTGAAGTGCAAATTTACCATAATTGTTCACGATGGTATGGCCTGCATTTGCGCCACCCTGGAAACGAACAATAATATCTGCCTCTTTTGCCAACATGTCGGTGATTTTACCTTTTCCTTCATCACCCCAGTTTGCTCCTACTACAGCTTTTACCATAATTACAGATTCCTCCTTCGGCATTATAAAAGACAGGTGTAAAACCTGCCTTTTTTATTTTCCGTTTTACTTTATGATTATACACGATTCTATACAAGATGTAAAATCTTTTTTCTAATATATAACATCTATTCATAAGTAAAATTAATAAGTTCTTATTATATCGTGATTTCATCACTCAATAATTTCGCCGCTCGCCAAAAGTGAGCAAGCTCCCTATGACTCACTTGCGCTTATTATTTCATAAAATCTTCTGCATTGATCTTGTCCAGATAAAAATAAGTCATGGTAGCTTTTGCGATCTCGCGGTCATTCTCATCTGTGATCATGACATCATACACGCACATTTTTTTACCAATCTTGATCTCACGGGATTCTCCGATCAGCTTCTTGCAGTTCATGGCCGGACGCAGATAGTTAATATTACCGGATACCGTGGTCACATATCTGCCGCGGCTGGTTGCTGCCGCACCGCCAACGGTATCTACCAGTGTAAAAAGAACCCCACCGTGCGTGGAACCGATTGGATTTGCATGACGCTCATCCAACATGATCTCAGCTTTTGCATATCCTTCCCGGAGCTCTACCGTCTGAATCCCGGTATGTTTGATAAATCCCATATTTCGGATTTCTTTTAACTTATCATAATCTACCATTATGCATCCACCTCAATGGCTTTCGTCGCGGTCACTGCCAGAGCACCCGGTCCGATGTGACATGCGATACTTAAGGATAACGGATTCAGCACAATTTCATGATTCGGGAATGCTTCCTGCACTTCTTTTTTGAACTCTTCTGCCGCTTCACGATCATGGGTATAAGCCATGGAAATGTGTACACCAGTGCCATCTGCAGAACCAAAACGACGCTCACAGTCATCTTTGATCTGTTTGATCATGATGTTTTTCGCCTGTTTTACGGTTCTTGCTTTTGCAAAAGCATCCAGCTTTTCACCCTGGATCTGCAGAACCGGTTTCAGTTTCAGCAACGTACCAAGTGCTGCCGCCGCCGGTGTGATACGACCGCCTTTTTTCAGATAATATAAGGTATCCAGCATAATATAAATACTGGACTCCATCTTATTCTCCATCAGTTTGTCGTAAATCTCCTGACCGGATTTGCCTGCTGCTGCCAGTTCCATAGCATCCATGACAGACTGGCGCTGTGTTACGGAAATACGCTGGTTGTCTACGACAAACACTTTTCCGTCATAATCCTGTGCCAGCATCGTTGCTGTGGAACAGGTGCTGGAAAGTCCGCTGGACATCGGAATATGAATAATCTCGTCATACTCCTCAAGCAGTTCATCCCAAAGTTCTGTAAAATTTGTTAAAACAGGGGTGGATGTATGAATATCAGCACCTTCTGTCAATCTCTCATAAAACTGTTCCTGGGTCAGATCAATATCCTCCAGAAGCATTTCTTCATTAATATAAAACGGCATCGGCATGACGCGGATTCCAAGTTCTTTTGCCTGTGCCTGAGTAATTCCACTGTTACTGTCTGTCACAATTGCTACTTTACTCAAATTTTCATTCCTCCGTTTTTTCTCTCTTGCTCTAAACTCTATTTTTATCAGTATTACAAATAGTAACATACCGCAAGCAAAAAAACAACTGTTCGCACAAAAAAGAGTTTCAACCAGCTCAGGATTTCTGTCCGATCAAAACTCTTTTTAATTGCTATTTACGCTTACTGGAATAATTCGTCTCCGCTCTTGAAACCGAAAGCCGGATGATAATCAAATTTTACAGCTCCTACCGGGATCTCCGGTCCAACTGCCTTCTTGATCCGTGCAATTCCTTCGTTACCAAAACCTGCACATAACTCAATAGCGCCGCATCCGTTTGCAACCAGTTCCTTTGCTGCTGCCTCTGCCTGCTCGTAAGTAGAGCATCCTACCACATGTAAAGTCAGTGTCTCGGATGGAATCACTGCTTTCTGCTCCTCCGGGTTCTGTCCTGGTGCTACATAAATAAAAGCTGCATTAATCATGATATTTCTCCTCTCTCATGCTTCTTTTGAATTATTCCGCATCTTTTGCAAAAAATATATGTATTCTGCATTTTTTCGGAACACTGTTATTTTAATACCGGTGGAAAAACTTGTAAAGTCTGTCCCCGCCTGTATTTGAAACATTTTCTGCCTAATTCAAAACTATCTTCTTCCTGCTTCTATATAAATAAAGATATCTAATCCTGTTTCTGTACTTTCTGGCAGATTTCCTCCAGATTCAATCCATAGCGGGAGGCAATATCTCTGGCATAGCTTAATCCATCCGGAGTTGTTCTGCTGATACGGTAGCTTCGCACACCGTCCTCTTTATTCTCCATCTGTGCCACCAGATTATCAATCTTGCTGCGGTTTCCCGGATAATTATTATACTCCGAGATTTTCATTGGCAGATCATGAATGTGCGTTACAAATAATCCGCAACATCCGATCACGCCGATTCCCGTCAGCACCTCCGAAGCGATATAACCGGCTTCCAGACCACTGGTACTGGAAAAAGATTCATCCATCAAAAGCAGGTCTGTATCTGAGAGCTGTCCCAGGATTTCACTTAAGCGGGCACACTCACTCTCCAGACGGCCCTTTCCGTAATTATTCTCATCCGAAACCGGAAAATGTGTAAAAATTCCGGTCATCGGACTCATTTTTGCCTGATGCGCCGGTACAAAAAGTCCCAGCTGACATAACGCCTGCGCCATTCCGACAGAATAGGCAAAAATTGATTTTCCGCCGTGGTTCGGTCCCGTCACAATATAAAAACGCCCGTTTTCGTCCAACGCAAACTCATTGGAAACCACCGTTTTCTCTACGCCACGCATGGCAAGCATCGGATTATAAACCTGTTTTAATTCACAAACCTTGTCCTCCACCGGACAGATCTGTGGTCGGCACATTTCAAATCCATGGGCCCGCATATCCAGAATAAACTTCACACCGGCTGTCAGGAATCGGATATCATCCAGCAATGCCACAAACATCGATGTGTTTTCCTTATAATAATTCTGAATAATCGGCTCAAAGGCGCGCAGTGACTTTTCAAAAATAGTCTGAAGCGCACTTCCCATAGAATAATTCAGTGACTTCTGTTCCTCTCCATGCAATCCTTTCTGCAACGGATACAGCGGAGTCATCATGACCTGGCAGTCATTCAGCCGGTGTTTCATCAGTTTATTAATGATACTTCCCGCCAAAAACTCTTTTTCATTAATAGAAATAATTCCCGCTTCCTTTGGCCGCAGATTTTCATCCAGGTTAATGCCAATGGTCACACTCTTCAGATAACCAAAGTTCTTGCCTGTAGATGCCATTTCCCGTTTCAGATTCTGATATTCCTCACTGCATGACACCTCATAAATCTGTGCGCGGAACCGTTTCATGCCCTCCGATGTAATATCAGACGCCGGATTTTTCTCCAGTTCATTAAAAACATCGGCAAACATATCCACCAGTTCCTCATACATTTCCAGATAACGCACGGCGCTCAGCGCTGAATCCACAGAAAAATCACTGCCAAGCACCCGTCGCAGCTCATTGACATTTTGGATTTCTGAGACAGACCGGCAAAATACATCGTAAAGCTTTGGATGCTCCACCAGATCTTTCACGATGGCCTGCCGATATTCCAGTACTTTCGGATCCGTGGAAAAGAATTTTTCCAGTGTCAGATCTGAGTATCCACGATACCGGTCATTTTGCAGTACCACCATATCATCAATCTGTAACGCCCGGATAAACTCAAAGGATTTCATCTGTACTTCCTTCGCCGGATCATACTCCGGCGGATATAAAAATCGAAAACCTGTCATTTTCTTTATTTCCTCCCAATCCTAAAACGCATCACCAGCACCACGATTATACTCAGCACCAGCGCTCCGCTGCTGTCGATCAACACATCCGTAAACCGGCCAGCTCTTCCCGGCACAAACAACTGATGAAACTCATCTGTACACGCATAACCGAACGTCATCGCAAACGACGCAATATTTCTCCATTTTCCACGAATTCCAGACACCCAGAATGCCGTCAGAAACGATGTGCACAAAATGATATATTCCGTCACATGCGCTCCTTTTCGCACCAGTGTAGAAAAAACGCTCAGCAGATCTGCATCCGATAATTTTGGAAACAGTCCCAGCTTTGCCCGTGCATTTAAAAATATCTGTACAAAAAAGTTGCTTAAATTTGATGACTCTTCCGCATGCTGGCTGGAAAAGCAGAAAATCATGACTGCTACAGCAAGTGGGAAAAGCCAGATGAAATATTTCTTATTAAAATGGTTCTTCATAAATGATATTTTCCTTTCAACCCCGAAATAACATTTGTGTTCATTATACAAAATCTACCCCCGGTATATAATCTATAGTAC